>JBLRWJ010000070.1:0-14365 GCA_047921315.1 Rhodobacterales bacterium
AGGATCATCCAGTTGGCAATGCTTTCGGGAAACAACGGGTTGGGCGCCGCGGTGATGAAGTCTACCGTGAAATCATCGATCACCCGCACCTCTGTCACAGGGCTGAACCACGAGCGTACGTCGGATTGATCAGAGGTTGCCCGCTCGTAGGAAAAGAGAACATCGTCAGCGGTAAAATCCTCGCCACCGTGAAAGGTCACGCCCTTACGCAAGGTGAAGCGCCAGCCGGAGTCTTCTCCCTCCAGCGGTGCCCATGCGGTTGCCAGAGACGGCTCGATATCCATATTCTGGTCGCGTCGCACAAGTCCTTCGTAGACATTGTTCAGAAAGGACGTCACCGGCGCGACATTTGCGGCATGGGGGTCCATCGTCTGGGGATCTGTCGTGCTGGCCCAGCGGAAGGATTCAGCCTGCAAGGTGGACGACAGGCTGCAAAGGCAAAGGGCGGATGCAGTGAGCACTAAGGATCTTGCGGTCATTTTGGTTTTCCCCGTCACATGCCGAAACGCCGGCAAGTTTATAGTCCGAATAAACCCGGATTAATTCGGAGAAACGGTTTCCAGGCAAGACCTAAAGATCATGTCTGGCGCAGGCAGGTATCGGGTCCATCGTCAGCAACCTGCTAGGCGTGCCGCCCTGCCCGGCTAGCGGGAAGCAAAAGCATCCAGCCGATCATAGAAGTCGCGGAAGATATCATCGCGGTTGATGTCGTAAGCCTCTTGGATCATGTGGCGCCCGGCCGCGGCTTGCCAGCGAAGATCCGGGGTCAGAACGGGCGACGGCGTTGTGAATGTCGGCACCCAGTCGCGGTTGATCAGCCATGCAATGTCAATCATGTCCCAGATCACCCAACTGCGGCGTTCGGTATCGGTCATGGCGCGCATTCTGTGGATCGGATTATTATCGTAAAGCGACCACAGATAATCCCCCAAAGGCCCATGGCCCCTGACGTGACATTGCATATCTGGCCGCGAGATTCGCAGCTGTGCCCCAATATGATACCCTGGCAGATAAACCAGCGGGACGCCGCAATTGAACAAGACCCTTGTCGCGTGCGGGTCCTGCACAAGGTTCAGCGCGCTGTGTTGCGGATGTGGCTGCAGCGTGGGAAAGCCTGCGGTCCACAGGACGGTGATGGTGTCGGCAATCTCGGGGGCGCGGATCAGGGCGGCGGCGACATTGGTGACGCAGCCCATGGCCGCGACATAGAGGGGCTGCGTGCCTGTCTTGGCCAGATCGACGATGGCCTCGGCACCTGCGGACCAGACCACATCATCTGGCGCGGTCATATAGCGGGTCGCACCGGCATAGGCCGGCGGATCGGCGCGGCACAATTGGTGAATGCGGCGGATTTCCTGCAAGGACAACTCCATGCCTGTAGCGGGATCCACCAGATGGCGGTCAAGTTCGTCGATCGTGCGCCCCTGCGCTGCAAGGCGCGCGGCCCATGCCTGAAAGAAGGGATCGGTGCCTGCCCGCAAGGGCGCGAGGTGGTGCCGGAACGAGAAGGGCGCCGCCACCGTCGCCTCGACCTGCAGTTTGTCGGGCGCAAGCAAGGCCCAGGCCAAGGCGAACTGGTCGTCGATCTCGTTCGCGCAATCGGTGTCGATGACCACGCGGAGCGGTTGGGGCGAATGGGTGTCAAGCGAGGTCACGTTTGGCCTTTCGGATGGATGGTCTTGCCGGGGTAGGGTGGCAGTGGTGCAGGGCCAGGCCCAGTCATAAATACGTGGATCACGCAGGTATGTGTTTGCCTGTCAGGGTTGCAGCAAGTCCGCCCAGTCGGGTTCGTCACGATGGCGCGCAAAAGCGGCCATATCGTCAAAATCCTCAAGCGGGTCGATCAAGGCGGGTGGAACAGGGCAATTCGCCATCGTGCGTGCAAGCGTGGACGGCGCGGACCATGGGACAGCCGAAAAGATATCCGGCGGTGGCGGCGTGCTGGCCCCGATCAGATAGAACCCGCCATCCGCGCTGGGGCCAAAGACAAGATCGCTATGGCGCAGGGCGGCGAGCGCCTGACAGATATGCTGCGGGGCCAGCCTGGGGATATCGCTGCCCACGACCAGCACTGGCGCATCGGGGCGGGCAGGCTGCAAGGCCCGCAGCATCCGCGCGCCAAGATCGCCGCCGCCCTGCGGGATGCGGTCGATGCCGTCGGGCCAGTCGTTACTGCCCGTCACCGATGCGTCAGGGGTCACGGCCAGCGCGCTACGCCACGGACCCTGCGCCAGCCGGTTGGTGCTGCGCCACAGCATGCGGCGATAGACGGCCAGCGCCGCTGCATCGCCGATGGTCGCGGCAATGCGGGTTTTGACCGTGCCCAGAACAGGGGCTTTGGCAAATATCACGACAAGCGCATCTTGGTCGGCACGGGGCATGGGGTGTGGTCCTAGGCTGAGGCCGCTGGTGATCACATTTCTGTAGTCCGCTTGGCAAGTTTCTGACGGCACTGCATAAGTCACGCATGTCCAGATCATTCCCAGTTCCCCCTGATTACCGCGAAATGTCAACCGCCGACCTTGCAGAGATCGCCAGCGGCCTGCCTGCTGTGTCCTGCCGGCTTGGCGGCGCGGCGGCTCTGCTGCGCGTGACCGAGGTCAGCGATGGTAATATGAACGCCGTCTGGCGCATTGATGGCCCTTCTGGCGCGGTCATTGCCAAACAGGCGCTGCCCTATATCAGAGTGATCGGTTCCAGCTGGCCTTTTCCGGTGGGCCGGATCGCTTACGAGCATCGGGCATTGACGGTGCAGGCCGACCATGTGCCGCAATATCTGCCGGAGGTTTACGCCTATCTTCCTGATCTCGGGCTGCTGTTCATGCAGGCGCTCAGCCCGCATATCGTGCTGCGTCACGGGTTGGTTGCAGGCCAGCCCTATCCGCGGCTGGCGGCGGATTTGGGCGATTACCTTGCGCGCTCGCTGTTTTACACATCCGATCTGCACCTGGATACCAGCGCGAAAAACAGGATGGCCGATACGTTTTCCGGCAATGCCCATCTGTGCGAAACCACGCAGGATGTGGTCTTTACCGGCCCCTATTGGTCCGCGCCCCTCAACCGGATCACCCCAGGGCAAGAGGCGCGTGCAGCCGCCTTGCGCGCTGATCCGGCGTTGAAACTGGCCGCGGCCGAGATGCGCTACGTCTTTTCGACCCGCGCCGAGGCCCTGCTGCACGGCGATTTGCACACCGGCTCCATTATGGTCACGCTGGACCAGACCAAGGTGATCGACCCCGAATGGGCTTTTGTCGGGCCAATGGGGTTCGATGTCGGGGTTGTGCTGGGCCACTTGTTGCTGGCCTATGTCAGCCAGTCCGGCCACGCCACGGTGCTGGACGACCGATCTGCGCACAGGCAGTTTCTGATCGACGCTGTTGTCGAGGTCTGGTTATCCTTCGAGCAGGGGCTGCACCAGCTCTGCCTGTCTTCGCCGGGACCGCTTTGGAACGCGCAGGTATTAAGCGGTGATGAGCAAGCGGCCTTTATCGACCAAAGGCTTGCCGCGATCTATCAGGATGCCCTGGGCTTTGCCGGGGCCGAGATGATCCGCCGGATTATCGGGATTTCCCATGTCGAGGATTTCGAGATGATCGCCGATCTGCAAGCCCGTGCCGCCTGTGAAGCGCAAGCGCTGGAGCTTGCCCGCGCGTTGCTCTGCGATCGCAAGACTTTGGGTGAGATCAGGGATGTCGCCGCCTTGGTCCGCCAGATCGCGGCGCGGCCCATTGGTCAGCCGGATCGCAACCGCGCATAGAAACGGGCCAGCCGGTCGGGCGAGGTGCCGCAGACATATAACAGGCGCATGATCCACATCGTGGTGATCGTGCGCAACGCGCCGTTGGTATCCCAGCGCCTACCGGACGTGCGCACCTTGCTGCGTAGGCACAGTGGCGGGCCAAGGCGTTTGAGTGTCTTGGACAGGGCCACGTCCTCCATGATCGCGATGTCCGGCACGCCGCCGATCTGGTCCATGGTCTTGCGCAAGACGAAAATGGCCTGATCGCCGGTTGCCACGCCGCTGAAACGGGAGCGGAGGTTCATGAAGGCCGCGACCACCGGTAACAGCGGGCTGCGTCCTTCAATCTCGACATCGAAACGCCCCCAGATAGCCACACCGGGCACCGCGATCTGGCGCAGATCGGCCAAGGCGTTGGGCGGCAGTGTTGTGTCGGCATGGAGGAACAGCACGATCTCGCCCGTGGTTGCGGCAAGGCCAGCATTCATCTGGCGCGCCCGCCCGGGTGCTGTATGGATGACCTTGTCTGCCAGCCCTGCCGCCAGATCAGCGGTGCCATCGTGGCTGCCACCGTCAACGACGATAACCTCGACTTCAGCGTCGCGGGTCAATGCTTGCAATACCTGCTGGATCACAGCAGCTTCGTTATATACCGGAATTATAACAGAAATTGTGGGCAGGCGTAGTTTTGGGGCACAGGAAGAATCGTTTAAGTTCTGCAAAATTCAGCCTTCATAACTTACGCATAATATTCATCGCATGACCCGCACGAGGTAGCCCGACAGCATGCAGTTAGTCTTGACTGCCATTTGCGCCCGTTCCTCGACGTTGGATACTTCTTCTAGGGCGAAAATCACGGCAATCGGGTAATTAACTAATCCGGCATTGCAGCGCAATGTGCCCCTGCAGCGGCCTGACCCGATCCCAACGCGAATACCGCCGGTGCCGCATAGGGATCAAGTGTGGAGGTTGCGACATCAAATGTCGCCAGTCCTGCAAGCATCGCCAAGGCGACACTAACGGTCAGCTTGCGTGTCATGATCGCGCCTCCAGACCAAGAGCAGGGCGTAGCCGGACGCCGACAGCGGCTCCCATAAAGGCCATAACAAACCATACCCAGCCGTGTAAGCTCCCTGTTGAAATGCCCGAAAAGAACGCGCCCACATTACACCCAAAGGCAAGCCTTGATGAATAGCCCATCAGAAAACCGGCTATGATCACAGCAACCCAGGCTTTTGCAGGAAGGCGCGGCAAGGCTGCAGACAGGCCGCCGACACGCCATGCTGCAACAATGCACGCACCTGCTATGATACCTATATTTGTTAGTGACGTCACATCAGTGAAGATACTTTCGCCAAGCCGTGCAGCATTTGCTTCGGCAGCCCAGAAAGCGGACCCTGAAAGGTCCGCGCCCACGGCGACGGCCCCTTTTGCCGCCCAGAGGCCAAGGCCATAGACCACGCCCCAAGGTTGACCCGCTATGACGAGGTTGCCAAGCGCCAACAGGGCGATCAAGACAGCAGCGATCCAAAGTCGCCGAGGCAACCGCCGGGAACCTGGTGCGGCGACGACAAGCAACAAAGTCGCAACCGCCACAAGCAGAACCAAAGTCAACGCAAGACCGGTGGTGCCAGCGAACACAACAGGTTTAAGAGTGCCAAGCCCCGTCCACCACACCAGATGATAGGCGCCTGCGAAGCTGCCGATGGCGAAAAACGGCAGTGCCAGCAACCCCACCGGATTGCCAGATCCTGCATTCACGAGTGTCCCCGAGCCACAACCAAGAACAATCTGCATCGCAATACCGAAGATAAACGCCCCGCCCATCATGGCCCAGCCAACAGGTGCATGCGCCCCTATCAACACACCCTCTTGGGCAGACAACAGCGGAATCGCGACAACCGCGACAATCCCGATTGCCAGCAACTGTGCCAGAACACCGGCAACCTCGCGGCGTAGAAGCAGAGCCCTCCAAGGGCCTGCAAAACCGAACCGGAACCCTTCCAGCACAATCCCGAACCCCAGCCCAACCAACAATAACAGGCCATATCGCAGTCCGGCAGCAGCCGAAACGGCCAGCACCAAAGCAATCGCTACTCCAATCAGAATGGCGCGCCTTAGAAAGGGTTTTCCAGCGGCTACCGCGTTTGTATCTGCTACTGACATTTTAACGTCCTTAGAAAATTCCGCGGATCTGGTTCATCAGATTGCGGAACACACCGGGCACATTGGCCATAGCATGACCAGCTTGCGAGTAACCGACCATTGACTCCGGATAAAGCTTCACGTTTTCGACACCTGCAAGCTCCGAGAGTGCAAACCAATTCGTGGCCGCCCAGTGCCCGGTATTGCAGAAAGAGACAAGATCTTTGGCACCGGTAAAGCCTTGATCAGCGGCCAGTTGGCGTGCGGCATCTGCATTCACGATGCTGGGGTCATTGGAAAACCAGTTGGAATGCTCGAAATAGCGTGACTGCGGTAACGTTCCGGGACGTGCAGCTGACGGATGGGCGGCATCACCTTCCCAAAAACTCTGTGGCCGCGCATCGAGCAACAAGGCGCTGCCCGTTTCAACCATCGCGACCACCTCGTCGGTTGTTGCAAGCCATTGATCAGAAAACACCAGATTAAATGATGAAGGCGTTGGTTCCGTCGCAACGGTGCTTGTCGGCAGATCTGCCTGATTCCATGCCCGCTGCCCGCCGTTGAGGATCGCCAGTTGGCTAACGCCGGACGATTTCAGCGTCCAATAGACACGCGCTGCCGCACCAAAATCGCTTTCATCTGATCCCTCATGGACGACGACGACAGCACGGTCAGTCGTTATCCCGAGACTGCGCAAAGCGGCTTCGAGTTTGTCTTCCGGTGGCAACTGGCCAGGGTTCTCCTGCGGGCCACGGAAGAGAGCATAGGGGCCGTCTATCGCGCCGGGGATGTGGCCTTTGGCATAGGCCGCGCCGCGGATGTCGAGAATAATCAATTCGGCGCCTTCATTGTTATCGATGCGCGCGTGCAGCTCAGTTGGCGTGATCAGTGGGCCGAAATCCGTTTGCGCCAACAGCGGCGACGCGCAGACCATAGTAGCGGCGAAAGCCAAAGCAGAACGTATCATAGCCAGTCCTTTCTGAAACAGATGATTTGACGCACACATCGTTACTTCTCCTCAGCTCTACAAGGCGACTTTGTTCCGTGACGGCAACACGGCATAAACACATTCGTCCGTGCCTCACCCTTTGTGGCACCCTGTCTCGCGGCCTCTCCTGCTCAGAGAACATGATCTTCACCCACATCCTTAAAATGCAACGTCGTCCTTATTTCTATCGTTGCAAATTCAGCACCGAGCGCGGCTTAGCTGGCACGGTCGAGCGCCGACTTCACGCATTGGTGACAGAACCGGAGGTCAAATCCGTGAACCATTCGTGGAAACATCCGTCCTAATGTCCGAGAGACTTTGAAATCAATGGCCACCTACAGCTAAGGGTGGATGGGCGCGTCACGATGTCGGAAAATATCCAACGGGAAAAGTTCGAGGCGCTATTGCGGGTCAATGTCGATGCGCTCTATCGTACAGCGTTGCGCATGTCGCGTGATCCGTCGGTCGCGGAAGATCTTGTTCAGGACGCCAGCTTGCGCGCGTACCGGACATTCTCCACCGGCTTTGAGCCTGATAATTTTCGGGCTTGGATTTTTCGTATCCTGATCAACCTGCACATTGATCAGTCCAGACTCCTTACGCTTGTCACAGTCGAGCACGAGGTGGGCGACCTGCCCGAAGTCAACCACGGCCCGGCGCAGAGCTTTGCAAATGCGCGGCTGGGGCGCGATTTGTCTGCGGCGGTCGATCTTTTACCTGACGAGTTGAAACTGGTCGTCCAGCTCGTTCTTGTCGAAGGCATGAGCTACCGTGAGGCCAGCGAAAGCATGGAATGCCCTGACGGAACGGTGCGTTCTCGTCTCAACAAAGCCCGACAGTTGCTGCGTGCGCTTCTTGCAGAACACGCCCCGGAGTCCATGACTGATGGGATTCTGCGCTTTCCGGCCAACAAGGAGAAAAGTGGATGACGTGTAAATCCCTGGATCCTGAAATGCTCGCAGCCTGGGTCGACGGCGGGCTTGATAAAGAGGCGGCACGCGACGTCGCCTGCCATGTCGCCAATTGCCCAAACTGTCAAAACACGGCCACAGCCCTGCGGGCCGAGACCGATGCGTTGCGTCAGGCACTTGGACGTGACCGCGCCCCTGCTCATCTTTGGGGGCGCATTGCATCGCAACTGGTCGATGCGCCAGTGCCGCCTAAGCGATTTGCTGCGTGGAAACATTTGCAACAGCGGGTATCCAAGCCACTGCTTGGCACAATGCTTGCTGCTTCGCTGCTGTTTGGAGTTCTGGTTCCACACTTGCCTGATTTCGGTGCAACGCCCGATGTTACCTTATCGACGCTCGCAGCCGAGACGACACAGGATTACGTGACCTTTCAGATCAGCCAGCGCGGACTTGATGTCGTCAGCGATGATCCGGTCGAAACGCTCACATGGCTGGCGTCACGACTGGATGTCGCCCTGCCTGAAATGGCAGAGGATGTGCTGGATTACCGGCTGGCCGGCGGGCGGCTCTGCTGGCTGATGGGCCAGAGATTGGGAGCACTGACATATTCCCGCGGGTCCGACAGGATGACCGTTTATCTGATGCCCGCCCCGTTCAGCAACAATTTCGACCGGAAGCTCCGCAAAAAGAGCCATACCGCGCAACATGTGAAAGGCCCGGTGCGCAGCATCGTTTGGTCTGAACACCACCTCGCAATCGCCATCGTATCCGATCTTCCGGACAGCGAGAAATTCCGTTTTGCGGAAGCATTCCGGCGCACACTCAACGATCATTTTCTGGGTATCTAAGGGAGACCTGCACATGACGACCAAGCTCAGCCGGCGTGGCACACTTGCTTTATTCGTTTCGGGAGCTGCCAGCTCTATCTCGCTTCCGGCATTTGCCTGGCATCCTGGGACTAATCAGCCAGCGGCGCCACAGGCCTCCATGCCGCGGCGCAATCAGGTGCCCGAACCGGAAGCACAATTCGGCGCGATCCCGCTACGCGACAGCGATGCAGTTCTTGGCAATCCGAATGCACCTGTGACGCTGATCAAATACGGCTCACTCACCTGCCCGCATTGCGCTGCCTTCCATGTGGCCGCCGCAGCCGAGATGAAGCGCGACCATATCCCCAACGGGCGTGTACGCTATATCCACAGACATTTTCCCCTCAACCAACCTGCGATGGCCGCTGCGATGTTGCTGCATAGCGGAAATGGCAGTTCTGAGCGTTTCTACGCCTTGCTGGACATTCTATACGCTGAGCAAAGCCGTTGGGCCGCAGAACAAGACTATATATCGGCTTTGCGCCAGATCGCCGCGCGCACGGGTGTGAATGGAGACGCGTTCAACACCATTCTTTCAGACCGCGCCCTTGCAGAACGTATCGTTGCTGAAAGAGATGAAGGAACAGAAAGTTTCGGCGTAAGTGCCACCCCCACCCTTTTGATCAACGGCGGGCGTTACGGCGGGAACAGAGACATCGCCCAACTAGACCTGATTTTTGACCGTGTCAGCTAAGACGCGAAACTTCTCTGCATGATCAAGGAGTTACCAAGAATGACGCAGTTTTCCCGCAGAAACCTGATGAAACTCACTCTGGCCAATGTTGTTGCTTTGAGTGGCGCACCTGCATTCGCTGCCTTCGATGCCCCGCAAAGGGCCGTTGTGCGACATAACACAGCCAGTTTCCGCGCGATCCGCTGGCAGCAGCATTTCGACACATTGCGTAGAGGCGCCATTGTTTGCGACACTCGGTCGATGGTCCTTCATTTCTGGTCTGAAGATGAAACCATACAGCTCACTCATCCTTGTTCAGTTCCAATGTCCGATGATTTTGCGCGCCTGGGCCGCACCGAGATCACACTGAAACGGCGCAACCCCACGTGGATTCCCACGCCGAACATGCGCAAGCGCGACCCCGAGCTGCCCGCGAAAATCGGGCCTGGCCCGGACAATCCGATGGGCACAAGAGCCTTGAATCTGGGTTGGCAATATTACCGGATTCACGGGATTGATAACCCTGCAAAAATCGGCAGACGGGCCTCCAATGGTTGTTTTGGTCTCTACAATCATCATGTCGAGGAGCTTTTTGAATTGGTCCAAGTGGGCACCCAGGTCGTTGTGATCTGATCAATTTCCCGCCTTTTGAACCGCAGCAGAATATCCCGGAGGAACCATGAAGAGACAGCGCAAAACGCCCCGCAATTCATCCAAGGCAGGCACAACAGCACCATCCGGACCGGCCAGTGCAGGTGCAGCCCGAGAAATGTCACGGCGCGACATGTTGCGTCACTCTCGCAATGGCGCAATTGCCATCGGGGTCTTGGGGCTGGCAGGCTGGGGCGCGTCGCGCGCCTATGCCAAGCACTCCATGCTTCACGACCTGACCGACATCGGAACTGGAATCCCCACCATCGTGCAGATCCACGATCCACAATGCCCCACGTGCCGCACATTGCAGAAAAGGACCCTGCGGGCGGCGAGGGCCTTCGATGAGACCGCGTTACAGGTCCGTGTCGCAAATATTCGCAGCGCAGAGGGGCGCGCCTTGGCAGATCATTATGGAGTGGCTCACATAACCCTTCTGCTGTTTGACGGTCAGGGCGAGATGCAGACGATATTGCAAGGTCTGCGAGAGGTTGACGAGTTGCGCAATGCGTTCAACGCACATCTTTCCCGCTTTTCTGCAGCCTCGTAACAATGAGGATACATCGTAAAACGCAATATACTGCAATATTATCCGGCCTTGTTGAAAAGCAACGGCGCTGCTTGAGCTACGATCTAAGGGCAATCCGTTCAGCATTCGTAAAGAGCCAGAACGATGGATAATTCCTTGGAGATCGTTGCTGACTCTCTTGTGACAGCATTGACCATTATCCTATTGGCTTTCGGTCCGTTTGCCATGATCGCCGCAGTCTTGCTGTTGTGCAGATATTTTTCAAAGACGGCATGTTTGGGCAAAATGACCAAATACATAGCCTCATTCTGGACGACTGTCCGCGCCAAGCAAATCGACGAAAGCAAGTGTATAAATAAGGCACGTGATTCATGAGTTCATCGGATAGATCGACCGCTTCTCCCGCAGCGGCGCGGCTCTTTGCGTTCGTGCCTGTTGTGATTTTTGTAACCCTCGGTGCCGCGTTTTACTGGGGGCTATGGAACTCGGACGAACATCTTGCCTCGACACTCATTGGGCAACCTGTACCCGAGTTCACTTTGCCGCCGATTGAGGGGCGCACTGGCGCGCTTTCGTCAGCTGACCTTCATGGCGAGGTATCCATTGTGAATGTTTGGGCTTCGTGGTGTGTGCCCTGCCGGGTGGAAATGCCGCTTCTTGTTGAGTTGGCGGCAACAGGGCTGGTTCCGATCCACGGCATCAATCACAAAGATACGCCAGCTGCTGCGCAAGCTTTTCTGGCCGAACTTGGTGATCCTTATACGCTTATCGGAGCTGATCGACAGGGTCGGATCTCGTTTGATTGGGGCGTTTATGGTCTGCCCGAAACTTTCGTCATCGATGCTAATGGGAGGATAGCCTACAAACATGTCGGTCCGTTTAATCGTCAATCACTTGAACAGGAGATTCTCCCTGTTGTGCGGCAACTTCAGTCCGAGAGTGGCGCATGACCAAAACGCATCACCCGAACCGTCTTCGTGGCCTACAGACCATCCTGTGGGGCGCAACCGCCATTGCGGCACTCGCCGTCGGGGCGGCGCTTCTTTGGCGGACAGACCATGTACCCGCCGGTTCTGGCACCATCATGACGGGCGAGGCCGCAATCCTGAACGACTACCATCTCACAGATCACTACGGGCAGGCAGTTACACCGGAAAGTTACGCCGGAACATGGCAAATGGTATTCTTTGGCTTTACGCATTGCCCTGACGTGTGCCCGATGACACTTGCCTATATGAGCGAGGTGATGGACAGTCTGGGTTCCGGTGCCGCGCATGTAACACCGATCTTTATCACGGTTGATCCTGAGCGTGACACGATCGAGGTGATGAACGCCTATGCAAACGCATTTCACCCCGCACTTGTCGGCCTGACGGGCACGCAGGCCCAGGTAGACACGGCTGCGCGCAATTTCCGTGTCTGGCATGAGCGCGCCGAGGACGAGACTGCGCCTGACGGATACACCCTTATCCACACAGGATATATCCACATCATGCGCCCCGATGGCCGCTTTGAGGATGTAATCTATGAGGGCGGACAAACGCCCGAGAATTTTGCAGAAAGGCTGTCGATGCTCATCAAAAAGGGTTCTCAATGAAACGCTGCCTGCTGATCCCTTTGCTGTGTATTACGCCGGCATTTGCTCAAGCCGACGTCGTGGTGCGCGACGCATGGGCGCGGGCCAGCATACTCGTGGACCGACCCGGAGCCGCCTATCTCTCGCTGCAAAGTGACAGCGCAGACAGGTTGTTGAGCGTGAACACACCCGCAGCAGTAAAAGCGGTACTGCACGCTTCCGAAACTGACGCCAACGGGATAACCCGCATGATCCATCTTGATGTGCTCGAACTGCCTGCAGGCGAAGTGGTCACGCTTGAACCTGGCGGGATACACCTGATGTTGATGGGCTTGCATGAGAAGCTACAAGAAGGCAGCGCATTTGATGTAGACCTGAACTTCGAGGCCGCAGGGACGATCACTGTCACAGTGCCGGTCCTGCGCCTGGCCGCCACCGGGCCGGAGTCCGAGAATTGAGGCTGATCTTTATCCTGGCGCTTGGGCTGGTCTTCTCCACAAACCAGCCTGGCTTTGCCCACCACCCCGGTGAACGGGTGGATGCAGTGATGGCCGACCGCGAGCCAGACTTTGAGGCTACGGATCTGCGTCGCGGGCCAAGGTTGGATCTCACTACAGCTGTAGAGGGCGATTTTTCCATGTCTGACCTGGCGCATCAGATCGTGATATTGCACGTCATCGCGGATGACTGTAGCGCACCCTGCGAGGACCAGAATTTGCTTCTCGAGCGAGTGCATGACGATTTGAGCATAACGCCAATGCGCGACCGTGTCTCATTTGTGACATTAACGGGGTCCCGCCTGCCCCGTGACGCCACCAACCAAGCGCGCAGACAACCAAACAATCAAGCGACCTGGATCCATGCCACTCCGACAGGGCAAAGCATAGTTGCGGCCGACACTGCCTTACGCGCACTGTCACAGCGCACAGAAGCCGCCCCTCAGATCCATATCATCGACCGCGGCGGGCGCCATGCTGCTATCTTTCACGGGACAGACTTCAACCACGTCAATCTCATTCTTTACGTGAATGAACTGACAAATGCACCAGCTCCGGAACCGCGCATGATTGATCGTATTCGGGACATCTTCCAGTGACTATGTCGTTTGAAAACAGCAGATCACATGGCGTTCTGACGCCTGCAAAACTGCATCGCTCCCGCTTGCCGCAGGATCAGGAACCTTGACCGATCTCACCTCGATCAGCATGATCGCCGCTCTTTTGGCAGGGGTAATCTCCTTCCTATCACCTTGCGTCTTGCCACTGGTTCCGGGCTACGTCTCCTATATAGCCGGTCGCTCAACCAGCCACGGAGCGGATGCCAGCCAAGCACAAACACTCTGGCTGAGCTTTTGCTTTGTCCTTGGTTTCTCGACTATATTCATGGGCCTTGGTGCGTCAGCATCGGCTTTGGGCCAAATGCTGCTGGCATGGCGATACGAACTCAATCTGATCGGTGGGGGCATCATAATTTTGTTCGGGCTGTTCATGTTTGGAGCTGCGAAAATCAGTGCTTTGGACAGAGACCTCCGCTTCCAGCTTGACATACCAGGCGGCAAGCCGACGGAAGCCTATGTCCTTGGTCTGGCATTCGGTTTTGGATGGACACCCTGCATCGGCCCCATCCTTGGTGCGATACTAACAGCAACAGCCGCCAGTGCGACGGTCGGACAAGGCATGGCGCTGCTTGGTATCTATTCGGCTGGACTGGGGGTGCCATTTTTGTTGGTCGCGTTGTTCACGGATCGCCTGACCGGAAAACTTCGAGCCGCAAGACGCCTCGGACACAGATTGCATCAAGGCGCAGGCGCGCTATTGGTTCTGATGGGTTTCATCATGATGACCGGTCACTTCACCACAATGTCTCTTTGGTTGCTTGATGCCTTTCCCGCCCTGGGTCAAATTGGCTGAGGCGAGGGAATGTCGATCAGAAGATTTGATAAGGATGTCCAATTCAGAGCCCGTCGCGGAACGCAACCCCTTGGATAATCTCGGGCAGGCGGTTCTGCCCGTCGCGTTTGCGCCATTTCTTCTGCGCCGCCATCATCAGCTTAAACGCCATGGCCAGCCCGGTCTTGCGGTTCAGGCATGGATGTCGGCACCCGCCAGCGGACGACGATTCCGGATGAAAGTCAGGCACCAGCGCCTTTGCAACATAAGCGGATCAGCGACCAAACCTGCACACCCACAAAAAGCGTACCCCGTTCATCGCGCCAGTGCTTGCTCAACCGCCGCGATCTGCTTGTCCACGTCGATTGCGGTCTCGCTTAGCACTTCAAAATCTC
>JBLRWJ010000071.1:0-13990 GCA_047921315.1 Rhodobacterales bacterium
GCGCTGGATATGGAAAGTGCGACGATTGCCGCCAACGGGTTCCGGTTTCGGGTGCCCTACGGCACGCTGCTTTGCGTGTCTGACAAACCGCTGCATGGCGAATTGAAGCTGCCCGGCATGGCCTCGGACTTCTACAAAACGCAAGTATCGCGGCATTTGATGATCGGCATTCGCGCGATGGAACGCTTGCGGGATATGCCGTTGGAGCGTATCCACAGCCGGAAATTGCGCAGTTTTGACGAGACTGCCTTCCTCTGATGGGGGCGAAATGCTGCTTGCCCCATGAAAAAAGCCGTTTTGCGCACGTTTTCACCTTGTGCTGGTCCACTATTCGTTGTGTTTAGACACGAGATACAGTTAAATATCAGAAATGAGCCCCAACAGATCGGGCAGTTGAAGGAGACCAAGAAATGGCAAAACCGATGACCAAAACCCAGCTTGTTGCCGCTCTGGCCGATGAAATGGGCGCAGACAAGAAAACAGCTGGCAGCGCGCTGGATGCGGTTGTTGCAATCATCACCCGCGAAGTGGGTGCTGGTGGTGCCGTGACGCTGCCGGGTATCGGCAAAATCTATTGCCGCGAGCGTCCCTCGCGCATGGTGCGTAACCCCGCCACAGGCGAGCAGATGCAGAAAGACGCGGATAAAGTTGTCAAGATGACCATTGCAAAAGCACTGAAAGACAGCGTGAACGAGTGATCTTGCATCCCTGAAGAATTTCCGAAAGGGTCGCCCCCGTGGCGGCCCTTTTGTTTTGCGGCACCGCAATTTCCGATAACACACCCCCGGCAGACAGGCAGAGAACGATTTGAATATTCGCGCAATTGTAATGGGGCTGCTCTTTGCCCTGATGTGGTCATCGGCCTTCACCTCAGCGCGGATCATCGTGGCCTATGCCCCGCCCATGGCGTCACTGTCGCTGCGGTTTCTTTTGTCGGGCATCATCGGTGTTGCGATTGCCCTGGCCCTTGGGCAGACATTCAAACTGACGCCAGCACAATGGAAGGCCACGATCATCTTCGGGGTCTGCCAGAATGCGCTGTATCTTGGGCTGAACTTTGTGGCGATGCAAACGGTTGAGGCGTCTTTGGCCTCGATCATCGCCTCCTCCATGCCGCTGATGGTGGCCTTTGCCGGATGGGTCATCTTCCGCGAACGCTTGCCGCGCTTGGGGCTGGCGGGGCTGGTGCTGGGGTTTTTGGGCGTGGGCCTGATCATGGGCGCGCGCCTCGGGGCCGGGGTGGATCTCTACGGGTTGACGCTCTGTGTGCTGGGGGCGGCGGCGCTGACCATTGCCACGCTATCGGTGCGTGGCGCGTCATCCGGTGGCAATGTCATGATGATTGTCGGCTTGCAGATGTTTGTCGGCGCCGCGGTTCTGGCCGTTGCTTCTGCCGCATTGGAAACCATCGAAGTGACGTGGAACTGGCAGCTTGTGGCGGCTTTTGCCTATACAACCCTGATCCCCGGTCTTGCGGCCACATGGGTCTGGTTCACGCTGGTCAACCAGATCGGCGCGGTCAAAGCGGCGACGTTCCACTTCCTGAACCCGTTTTTCGGCGTTGCCATCGCCGCCTTGCTGTTGGGCGAAAGTCTGGGCCTGACAGATGTTGTGGGCGTGGTCATCATCGCGGCTGGCATCCTTGCCGTGCAGCTCTCGCGCCAAAAACCGGTGGTCTGAGGCGAACCCTCAGGTCAGAACCGCAAGCAGCGCTGTCAGGGTAAAGAAAGCCCCTGCCGTTGCCCCCAACAGCGCCAGCGATGCGATCCCTTCGTGGCCATAATCCTGTGCGAGCAGCGTGTAGATGCCGAACATCGGCATGGCGGTGGACAGAATAACCGCAACCGCCATGTCACCTGACAGCAGCGGCAATCCGATCAGTGGCAGGGCCAGCAGCACCAGTGCCGTCAATGCGGGATGGATCAGCAATTTACCCAGCACGATCTGTGCCGCAAGGTTGCGTTGCCCGACAATGGGTAACCCCACAAGCGAGCCGCCGATCACGAATAGCGCAATCGCGCTGGACGATGCAGCCAGCACATCCATCAGCCGCGTCACCATCAACGGCAATGGCAGGCCGGACAACATCACCACAAGGCCCAGCATCAGCCCGATCACCATGGGGCGGCGCAGCACGCCGATGATAATGCGCCCCGCAATCCGCAGCAGTGATTTGCCCTGCCGGTCGCGCGATGCCTCCAGCAGCATCAGGCAAAGCGGGATCAGCAGAAAATTCTCGACCACCATATTCAGGGCCAGCACCACCCCTGCCAGATCAGGGAACACCAGCAACATCACCGGATAGCCCACAAAGCCCGAATTCGGGCAGGTAGAGCCCATCACGGCAACAGCACGGCGCGCGGGGCCGGTGCCTTGCAGGGTGAACCAAACAAAGGTGGCCGCGATGGTCAGCAGCCCGCCAAACGCAAAGACAGCGATATAGCCAAGGTTCAACACCTCGCCCAGATCACGGGTGGCCACGGCATTGAACAGCAGCGCAGGCAGCGCGATGTTGAGGACATATTTGCCCAGCACCCTCATATCCGATGGCGCGAACAGCCCCGCACGCACCGCCGCATATCCCACACCGATCAGCGCAAAAATCGGAAAGGTAATGATCAGGATCGCGTCCAAGGATCAGCCGATGCGCCCGCGCGTTTCGCCGACAGCGCCACCAATCTGGCCGCGATGGAGCAGGATATGATCAAGGATCACGCAAGCCATCATCGCCTCGCCCACAGGCACGGCGCGGATACCGACACAAGGGTCGTGGCGGCCCTTGGTGATAATCTCGGCGGCCTGCCCGCCTTTGGTGATGGTCTGGCGCGGCTTCAGGATGGAGGATGTCGGTTTGACCGCAAAGCGCACAACAATGTCCTGCCCGGTTGAGATGCCGCCAAGGATGCCGCCCGCATGGTTCGAGGAATAGACAGGCTTGCCGTCATTGCCGAGGAATATCTCATCGGCGTTCTGCTCGCCTGTCAGCATGGCGGCCGCCATGCCCTCGCCGATTTCCACGCCCTTGACCGCGTTGATGGACATCATCGCGGCGGCAAGATCAGTGTCCAACTTGCCGTAAACCGGCGCGCCAAGCCCGGCAGGAACACCGCGCGCCACCACTTCGATGATCGCACCGACCGAATTGCCGGATTTCCGCAAACCGTCCAGATAAAGCGCCCAATCTCCGGCGGCCTGTGCATCCGGGGTCCAGAACGGGTTTTGGTCGATCTGGTCCCAGTCAAAGCGATCCCGATCAATCTGATGTGGTCCGATCTGGGTCATGTACCCGGTGATCTGGACCTGCGGCGCCAACAGGCCCAAAGCCGCCCGCGCCAGACCGCCTGCGGCAACGCGTGCCGCTGTTTCGCGTGCCGATGACCTGCCACCGCCGCGATAGTCCCTGATCCCGTATTTCTGCCAATAGGTGATATCGGCATGGCCGGGGCGGAACTGTTCAGCGATATCGCCGTAATCCTTTGACCGCTGGTCGGTATTCTCGATCATCAACTGAACGGGGGTGCCGGTTGTCTGCCCCTCGAACACACCGGACAGGATGCGCACGGCGTCTGCCTCGCGGCGCTGGGTGGTGTATTTGTTCTGCCCCGGTTTGCGCCTGTCCAGCCAGTGCTGAATCATCGCCTCGGTGATCGCAACACCCGGCGGACAGCCATCCACCGTCGCACCCAAAGCGGGTCCGTGGCTTTCACCCCATGTGGTGACGCGAAAAAGATGGCCAAAGCTGTTCATGCTCATGCGCAGCACTCCTTTGGCCTTCGGTCTAGCGATGCGCTGGCCCTGCCTCAAGCGGTTTTGCCTTGAAGGGCGCAGGATGCGTCACTAGGTTGAAAGAACCTCGGGGTGCAGGGCCAAATGCCGCGCTGAGATGCCGCAAGGCGAACCCGTTGAACCTGAACCGGTTAGACCCGGCGGAGGGAAGGTTGGACAGCCTCCAGACTTGCCCCGCATCTTGCCGTATGCACCGGATCGTTGGAGGATCGTATGAAACCACATGTCCTGATCGCCGCCTTTCTTACGGCTGGCCCCGCACTGGCACAGGCGCCGGTTCTGACCGTTTATACCTATGACAGCTTTGTCTCTGACTGGGGCCCCGGCCCTGCGATCAAGCAGGCGTTCGAGGCGGAATGCAACTGCATCCTGAATTTGGTAGGCGCGGGGGATGGCGCGGCCCTTTTGGGGCGGCTAAGGCTGGAAGGTGCGCGTAGCCCCGCCGATATCGTCATGGGGCTGGATACGGGGCTGATCGCGGCGGCGCGGGAAACCGGCCTGTTCGTCGCGCATACGATCGAGGCTGATCTTGATCTGCCGCTGACATGGACTGATCCGCTCTTTTTGCCGTTTGACTGGGGCTATTTCGCCTTTGTCGGCAACCGTGGCGCAGAACAACCCGCCAGTTTCCGCGAGTTGGCGCAAAGTGATTTCAGGATCGTCATTCAAGACCCCCGCTCCTCCACCCCCGGTCTGGGGTTGCTGATGTGGGTCAAATCCGCCTATGGGGATGAGGCGGCAGACATATGGGAAGGTCTGGCCGACAATATCGTCACAGTCACCCCCGGCTGGTCCGAGGCCTATGGCCTGTTTCTGGAGGGAGAGGCCGATCTGGTGCTGTCCTACACAACATCCCCAGCCTATCACCTGATTGCCGAAGAGGATGACAGCAAGGTCGCGCTGCCATTTACCGAAGGCCACTATATGCAAATAGAGGTGGCGGGCATTCTGGCGTCAAGTGAACAGACGGAACTGGCAGATCAATTCCTGCGTTTCATGATCAGTGACGCGTTTCAATCCGTCATCCCCACGACCAACTGGATGTATCCCGTGGTGAGGCCGGATGCCGGCCTGCCGGATGGGTTTTCAACCCTGATCCAGCCCGAGAAGGCGATTCTTGCCCCGATAGAGCAAGCCGAGGCATTGCGTGATGCGGCGTTGGCCGAATGGCTGCGCGTTCTGTCACGGTAATATCGCGCCCCGCTGCGCATTGGACGGGTTGGGCCAGTGTCTTGCTGGTCTGCGGATTCGTCCTGCTGCCGCTTGCGGCTGTGCTTTGGCGCGCCGGTGGGGGCGGGATGCCGGGGCCTGCGGATTGGTCTGCCTTACGCTTTACCGTATTGCAGGCAACGCTTTCGGCGCTGTTCAGCGTGCTTCTTGCGGTGCCAGTGGCCCGCGCCCTTGCGCGGCGTCGCTTTTTGGGCCGTGATCTGTTGGTGACGCTGATGGGGGCGCCGTTTATCCTGCCTGTGATCGTGGCGGTTCTGGGACT
This sequence comes from Rhodobacterales bacterium, assembly GCA_047921315.1. Lineage (GTDB taxonomy): Bacteria > Pseudomonadota > Alphaproteobacteria > Rhodobacterales > Rhodobacteraceae > Seohaeicola. Next base: position 5,279 of record JBLRWJ010000071.1, read on the forward strand.
TCTGGCCGTCTTTGGGCGCAGTGGCGTTGTGAATCAGGTCTTGGTGTGGGCGGGGCTACCCCAGATCCAGATCTACGGGCTGCATGGTGTTGTGCTGGCGCATGTTTTCTTTAACCTTCCGCTGGCCACGCGCCTGTTGCTGCAGGGGTGGCAGGGCATACCCGCGGAACGCTTCCGGCTGGCGGCAAGCCTTGGCCTTGGCCCGCAAGAGGTGTTTCGCCAGTTGGAAATGCCAATGTTGCGCCGCTCCCTGCCGGGCATTGCCATGCTCGTCTTTGCCATCTGTTTAAGCAGTTTTGCCGTGGCGCTGACATTGGGCGGTGGCCCGCGGGCCACAACGGTGGAACTGGCGATCTATCAGGCCTTCCGTTTTGATTTCGATCTTGGCCGCGCGGCTGTTCTGGCGATGATCCAGATGATGCTGGTCACGCTGGCTGCGATTGTGGTGCTGCATCTGGGGCAGCTAGAGGGGTTTGGCCGCGGTATGGACCGCCCTCCGCGCCGGTGGGAGGCCGAAGTCTGGCCGCTGCGCCTGCTGGATGCCCTTGTGTTGCTGTTGGCGGCGCTGTTTTTGCTGCTGCCGCTTGGGGCCGTTATCTGGCGCGGGTTTGCCGGGCTGGTTGCGCTGCCGGATCAGGTCTGGCGCGCGGCAGCCGTGTCTATCGTGATGGCTTTGTCCTCGACCTTCATAACAATCGGCCTGGCCTTGGCCTTGGCGCATCTGGCCTTGCATCACCGCAGGCTTGAGGCCGTTGGACTGTTGGGTATCGCCGCATCCCCTTTTGTGATCGGGACGGGGTTGTTCTTGCTGATCAACCCTGTTGATGATCCGGCGCGCTGGGCTTTTGTGATCACTGTATTGGTAAACGCGCTTGCGGCTTTGCCCTTTGCCTTGCGGGTCGTGGTGCCCGGCTTGCGTGATGTCTTGCAGGCCTATGGCCCGCTGGCGGACAGTCTGGGGCTGACAGGTATCGCAAGGCTGCGCTGGCTGGTGCTGCCCCGACTCAGGCGGCCCTTGGGGTTTGCGGCGGGTCTGGCGGCGGCCCTGTCGATGGGCGATCTGGGGGTGATTGCCCTGTTCGCCAATCCTGAACGCGCCACGCTTCCCTTGCAGATACTGCGGTTGATGGGGGCCTATCGGATGGAGACAGCAGCGGGCGCCGGCTTGTTGCTGCTGATCCTGAGCCTGTCACTTTTCTGGCTCTTTGACAGGGGTGGGCGCCACGATGCTGACGCTTGATAAGCTTGATATCTGGCAGGATGGATTCCGCCTGACGGCTGATTTCAGCCTGCAAGCGGCTGCCGTGGTTGCGATGATTGGGCCATCTGGTGCAGGCAAATCCACCTTGCTGAATGTCATCGCGGGGTTCCTTGCGCCGCAATCCGGGCAAGTCCTGTGGCATGGGCGTAACATCAGCGATCTGCCCCCGGCCAAGCGACCCGTCGCAATGTTGTTTCAGGATAATAACCTGTTCCCGCATCTAACGGTGGCACAGAATGTCGGGCTGGGGATAAGGCCTGATCTGCGCCTGTCATCCGAGCAGAGGGCCCGCGTGGATCAGGCATTGCAGCGCGTCGGCCTGCAAGGTCTTGATGCGCGCAAACCGGGTGCCTTGTCCGGCGGTCAACAGGGGCGCGTTGCGTTGGCGCGGGTGCTGGTGCAGCGCCGCCCCCTGATTCTGCTGGATGAACCCTTTGCCGCCTTGGGGCCGGCATTGAAAACCGAAATGCTGGATCTGGTGGCAGAGCTTGCTGCTGAAACCGGGGCGACCCTTTTGATGGTCAGCCATGATCCATCCGATGCACGGCGTATTGCGCCTTTTACAGTTTTGGTCGCGGATGGGCAGGCTTTTGCGCCAAGGCCAACCGATGATCTGCTGGACAATCCGCCGCCAGTGCTGGCGGCATATCTGGGCGGATAGGCCGCCGCGCCCAAAGAAAAACCCCGCACAAGGCGGGGTTTTTCTTATCTTTAAAGCGGGCTGATCAGCTGTTCTGTTCTTTGCGCTTGACCGGCATCCAGATTCGTTTGTTGGTCAGGTACAAAAGCACAGTCAGCACAGACAAAAAGATCACCGCGACAAAGCCGGTCTGCTTTCGTGCCATCATCTTGGGCTCTGCGGTCCACATCAGGAAGGCCGCCACATCGGCGGCCACCGCTTCCATCGAATTGCTGGAACCGTCCGCGAACTCTAACTGATCCTCGAACAAGACAGGGTTCATGGCCAGATAGCCGCCATAAGCCGTATTCTCGTACAGCGTTACACCGGCTTCGGTTTTTTCTTCGCCGGTGTAACCCAGCAGAAGAGAATAGATGTATTCCGGCCCGCCGATCCCATTGATCAACTGGTTGATGCCGCTGCCATAAGGGCCCTTAAATCCGGCACGCGCCTTCGCCATTAGCGATAGATCAGGCGCGATTTCCAGGTTGGACATCGGAAAATGATCCGTTTCCACCCGGTTGCGGAAATCATCCAGTTCGGGATCGAAAATCTCGAACTGGCTGGCATAGGCGCGGACCTGATCCTCTGGCAGGTTTGGCCCACCTTCATCGGACAAAGTCCGCAACGGAACATATCTCAACCCGTGGCAGGCTGCGCAAACTTCGGTATAAACCTGAAGCCCGCGCTGCAGCTGGTTCTGGTCATATGACCCGAACGGACCTTTGAACGAAAAGTCGACCTTTTGAACCTCGCCGCTGGCACCAGCGGCAAGGGTGGCCCCGGTTGAAAGGGTCAGGGCGGCAACTGCGGCAATCGCAATCTTTTTAAACATGATCCCGTTTCCTTTCTTATTCGGCGGGTGTGCCGGCAGTTTTCCCGTAATGCGATTCGAAGTCATCTTCGATCGTTGCCGGGGCTGCCTGCGGTTTTTCGATGACACCCAACAGCGGCAGGATCACCAAGAAATAGGCGAACCAGTAGGCCGAAGCGATCAGCGAAATCGTTGCATACGGCTCTTCTGCAGGCATTGCGCCCACCCATGTCAGGACAACAAAGTCCACACAGAGCAAAGCGAACCACCATTTGAACATCGGCCGATAGCGGCCGGACCGCACGCGGCTGGTGTCCAGCCACGGTGTCAGCGCCATCACGGCAATCGCGCCGAACATCGCCAGAACGCCGAAGAACTTTGCGTCAATGATCCCGCCGGTGATCCAGTCTGCCGCGATCACGACCCACACATCGGCGGTGAAGGCACGCAAGATTGCATAGAAGGGCAGGAAGTACCATTCAGGCACAATATGCGACGGCGTCACCAAAGCGTTCGCTTCGATGTAGTTATCGGGGTGGCCAAGATAGTTCGGCATGAAGCCCACGATGGCAAAGAAGATCACCATGATCAGACCAAGCGCAAAGAGGTCCTTCATCACGAAATAGGGCCAGAAGGGCAATGTGTCTTTCTCGGCGTCTTCTTTCGATGTGCGGCGCACTTCAACCCCTGTCGGATTGTTGTTGCCGGTGGTGTGGAAGGCCCAGATATGCACGGCAACCAGCGCGGCAATCACAAATGGCAGCAGATAGTGCAGCGAGAAGAAACGGTTCAGCGTCGCGTTATCCACAGCAGGTCCGCCCAGCAGCCATGTCTGCAGCGCCTCACCGACGAAGGGGATCGCACCGAACAGGCCGGTGATCACGGTGGCACCCCAGAAGGACATCTGGCCCCAAGGCAGAACATAGCCCATGAAGGCTGTTGCCATCATCAGCAGATAGATCAGCATGCCGATGATCCACGTAATTTCACGCGGGGCTTTGTAACTACCGTAGTAAAGGCCGCGGAAGATGTGCAGGTACACCGCAAGGAAGAACAGATGCGCGCCGTTCTGGTGCAGATAGCGCAGCATATGGCCGCCGTTCACGTTGCGCATGATATGTTCGACCGAAGCAAAGGCGTGGTCCACATGCGGGGTGTAATGCATCACAAGGATGATCCCGGTGATGATTTGCAGTGCCAGACAGAAGGTCAGCACGATACCCCAGATCCACATCCAGTTCAGGTTCTTTGGTGTGGGAATCATGATCGTGTCATAGAGCAAACCAACGATGGGCAGGCGCGAATGCAGCCACTTTTCGCCATCGGTCTTCGGTTCGTAATGGTCGTGAGGAATTCCAGCCATGATGCTTTTCCTTTAACCTAACTTAATCGTTGTTGCGTCTTCAAACTCGGCGACAGGAATCCACAGGTTTTCCGGCGCCGGTCCACGACGAATGCGGCCAGAGCTGTCATAGTGGGACCCATGGCATGGGCAGAACCAACCGCCGAAATCACCGGCACCATCACCAATTGGAACGCAGCCAAGATGCGTGCACACGCCGATCATCACCAGCCATTCGCCGGCTTCGTCCAGCGTGCGGTTCTGGTCTGACGCGTCCAATGTCATGTCATTGCGGTTTTGGGCGTTGCGGTCGGGAAGCTGGCTCAATTCAACAGCGCGCGATTCTGCAATCTCGGCTTCGGTCCGGCGCCGGATGAACACGGGCTTTCCCAGCCATTTCACCGTCAGTTGTGTGCCGGGTTCAACACCGGTGACATCAACACGAATCGAAGCCAAAGCCTGCACATCGGCCGATGGGTTCATCTGGTTCACGAGCGGCCAGATGGCTGCACCTGCGGTCACGGCACCAGCGCCTGCGGTGGCGTAATAAAGGAAATCTCTGCGGGTGCCTTCGTGATCTTCTGCGTGGGACACGAGGTTTTCTCCATTCCAAGGCCGATACTGGCCAAATAAAGGGTTTGGCCGCGACAAGCGCAGCCTTTCCAACGGGGTATGTAGCGGGGCAACCCCGACTCGTCCAGCAGACAATGGCACAGTGTGACAAACTGCGACCTTTGGCGCACGGAACTGGATATTATGGCGTTTCTTTTCTGTTTCTATGGTATGCGCTTGCAGACTGATATATGCGGGTACCGAATAAAAAAACCTTAACTCAACTAACCAAACGATCGCGAAAGTTTCAAGCCGATGCCAAACCGCGTGTCTCCCTTTCTTGCCGCTTTGGCGGTCATGTCTGCGCCCGCTTTCGCCGAAACCGAGATCAGCGTGTATGGCGGGGTGCAAACCGCACCGCATAGCAGCGTTAGCGGGACGCGCGCGGATGGCACCAGCTTTCGCGAGAATATCGGCTGGGACGGCAAATCGCTGTCAATGCCGATCTATTACGGCGTGCGTGCGATGTGGTGGCAGCCGTCCAACATCGCTTTCGGGGTCGAGTTGACGCATTCCAAATTCTACGCGCCTGTCGGCGATATGCCGGCGGGTTTCAGCAGGCTGGAATTTACCGACGGGCAGAACATCATCACCGCGAATGTGATGAAACGGTGGCCGTTGCTTTGGGCCGGGCGCTTTACACCCTATGCTGGTGCGGGGCTGGGGATTGCTGTGCCGCATGTGGATGTGACCGAGAATGGCAACCGCACATATGGCTATCAATATACGGGTCCGGCGCTGCGGGTGACGGCCGGCACAACCTATGACCTGAACGATCGCTGGTCCGTCTTCGGGGAATACCAGTTTGTTATTTCCGACAATGAGACCGATCTTGAAGGGGGCGGCAGCCTTGATGCGACTTTGATCAGCAACGCGATCAATCTTGGCGTGTCGTTCCGTTTCTGAACGCGGATCACCGATCAAACAGGAAAAGCCCCACATACGGCATGCGGGGCTTTTTGTTTTGGGTTGGCGGTATCAGAGGTCAGTCGCGCGGCGCTGTTTCCAGCATGGATGGCCGCTGCGAGAAGGCCGCGTACCAATCATCCAATGCACCGCGATCCTTGCGCCAGTGCCGTGCATCATGGCGAAAATCCAAATATCCAAGCGCGCATCCCACTGCCAGCTGACCCATGCAGAGCGGCCCTTCCAGATGACTCATCCAGCGGTCATTCAATGCGTCCAGCGCACCGCTGACCTTGCCCCATTGCGCCTCGATCCAAGGTTCAAAAACCTTGTCCTCGGTCCGGATGCGCCGCTCATAGGTCATGAGGACAGCCGCATCCATGATCCCGTCCGCCGTAGCCTCGAGGGTCAGCACCTCCCAGATGCGCGCATCGGGATAGAGTTTGCCACCGGCGCGTGCATCCAGAAAACGGGTAATGACCCGGCTGTCATAAATCGCGGGCGCATCGTCGCGCAGCAAAGCCGGGATCTTGCCCAGCGGATTGGCGGCAGCGGCCTGTGCCGCGGTTGCAACGGGCGAGGTTTTCACACCCACCACCTCGACATCGGCGATCTGGCCGGTTTCGTGCAGCAGCACATGGACCTTGCGCACAAAGGGCGAAGCTGGGGATGAGATGAGTTTCATAGCTGTTGGTCCTCTTTGATGGTCTGGCGCGACAGTAGGCTTGCCACGGAAGGCTGTAAACCGGCCTGAAGGCTTGGGGCAGGGGGGGCTGTCTGCCCCCCGGCGTTCAATTGCATTGAACGCTCCCCCCGAGGATATTTCTTGCAAGAAGAAGCGCGATCAGGTGGACGCCGTCAATTGTGTGCCCCGGATACCCGTGATCCGGGCGGTGATGATCTGCCCCTCTGGTTGCGGGCGATCCAGCGTGACTTCGGTGAATTGTTCGGTGCGGCCCATCAACGGGTTCTCCATCAGGATGCGATGAGATTGGCCAAGCTGTTGTGTCAGGTGGCGCAGGACACGCGCCTTGCCGGATGCCCGCAAACGCGCCGCGCGGGCTTTGATCGTTGATCCGGCAACCTGCGGCATCCGTGCAGCAGGGGTGCCGGGGCGGGGTGAATAGGGAAAGACATGCAGCCATGTCAGGTTGCAATCCTCGATCATTCGCAAGGAGTTTTCGAACTGCGCGTCGGTTTCTGTGGGGAAGCCTGCGATAATGTCGGCGCCAAAGGTCATATCGGGGCGCAGGCGCATGGCGTCTTGCGTAAAGCGGATGGCATCGTCGCGCAGGTGGCGGCGTTTCATCCGTTTCAGGATCAGATCATCCCCGTGCTGCAGGGACAGGTGCAGATGCGGCATCAGGCGCGGTTCCGTGGCGATGGCCTGCATGAGGTTATCATCCACTTCGATGGAATCGATGGAGCTTATCCGCAGGCGGGCGAGATCGGGCACCAGCCGCAAAATGCGCATCACCAGATCGCCCAGCTTTGGTGCGGCGGGTAAATCCGCCCCCCAACTGGTCAGGTCGACGCCCGTCAGGACCACCTCGTTATAGCCGGTCTGGACCAGCCGTTTGATCTGATCCACCACAACACCTGCAGGCACCGAGCGGGAATTGCCGCGTCCGAAGGGAATAATGCAAAAGGTGCAGCGATGATCGCATCCGTTTTGCACCTGAACATAGGCGCGGCTGCGGCTACCGAATCCATCGATCAGATGGCCTGCTGTTTCCGTAACGCTCATGATGTCATCGACTTGCACGCGTTCTGTCTGGCCGATGAAATCCGGTGACAGGCGCGCCCATGTCTCTGGCTGCATTTTTTCCGTGTTGCCGATCACCAGATCAACCTCGGGCATTGCAGCGAAGGTCTCTGGTTCTGTCTGGGCGGCACAGCCTGTCACGATCAGGCGCGCATCAGGGTTTTCGCGGCGCAGGCGGCGGATCTCTTGGCGGGCTTTGCGCACAGCTTCCGAAGTGACGGCACAGGTATTCACCACAACAGCACCATCCAGCCCTGCTTGTGCGGCCAGATCCTTCATCGCTTCGGTTTCATAGGCGTTGAGGCGGCAGCCCAGCGTTGTGAATTTTGGCGGTTGGAGGGTCATAGGATGCTGTCCAGAAACGCTTGCGTGAAATGGCCCGAGGCAACATGCATCGTGGCACCGGTCATCCACACGCCATCCTTGCGCCAGTCTACCTGTAAGGGGCCGCCATCCAGATCGATCAGGACCTTGCGTCCGGTCAGCCCGCGGCGCGCTGCGGCCACCGCTACCGCACAAGATGAAGACCCGGAGGCCAGCGTGATCCCGACACCGCGTTCCCATACCCGCATACGCAAATGGTCCGGGCCGACCAACGATGCAAACTGCACATTGGTGCGTTGCGGAAACAGCGGGTGATGTTCGGTTTTCGCCCCCCGCGCCACCAGATCAACCGCGTCGGCATCATCCACAAAGAAGGTGCAATGCGGGTTGCCCATCCCTGTTGCTGTCGGGGCGCCTTCAATTGGCAGCTCCAGCGTATCCATCGGTCCCGCAAGCGGGATCTCGGCCCATTCAAGCTGTGGCTGGCCCATATTGACCGAGGTCAGCCCTGCCCCTGCATCCACGGCATGCAAAACCCCGCGTTGCGTGGTCAGGGCAAGTGTGTCGCGCCCCGTCTGATCCATCAGATACCGCGCGATGCAGCGCGTTGCATTGCCACATGCGGCCGAGGTCGAACCATCAGCGTTATAGAACGTCAGATGCGCATCGCCCTGCGCCGTATCCGAGATGACGGCAAGCTGATCAAACCCGATCCCGCGATGGCGGTCAGCAATGGCTATCACAAGGCCTTGCGTCAAGCTGATGCCCTGCGCGCGCGCATCCAGCACGACAAAGTCGTTGCCCAGCCCATGCATTTTCATGAAGGGCAAACCTGTCTGGTGATCCATGCTCATGGCGCGCATATACGCTGCCTCTGACGCTTTATCCAGTATGTCGCAACGAAAGGTGGATTTTCGGGGTTGACCCTATGCCCGCGTGTTTCTAGAAGCGCCTTCTAGTGGGCCGTTAGCTCAGTTGGTAGAGCAACTGACTTTTAATCAGTGGGTCG
>JBLRWJ010000072.1:0-13957 GCA_047921315.1 Rhodobacterales bacterium
ACGCCTTCCTGCCCGCCGTGATCAGCTATATCGCGCTGGTTTATATCGTGCATCTTGAGGCGGTGAAGGCCGGTATGAAGGGCCTGCCCCGCGCCTATGAACCGCCCCCCATCATCCAGCGCCTGATCGGCATCGCCTTTACCATCGCGGCCATCTGCGCGCTGAGCTTCGCGGTCTATTACGGCATGGGCTGGATCCGTCCCGCCTTTGGCAGTGCGGCGGGCTATATCGTCTTTGCGCTGTTGATCCTTGTCTATATCGGGCTGCTACGGATCGCCGCGCGCGAGGTTCCGCTGAAGATGGAGGACCCCAACGCGCCTGTCAGCACCTTGCCGCTGCCCGGTCCCACCGTGCGCTCTGGCCTGCATTTCCTGTTGCCGGTGGTCGTGCTGGTCTGGGCGCTGATGGTGGACCGCCTCAGCCCCGGCCTGTCGGCCTTCTGGGCTGCGACCTTCATGATCTTTATCCTGATCACGCAACGCCCGATCATGGCGCTGATGCGCCGCGAGGGGGAGATCGCGCTGGCAGTGCGCGCGGGATTTGTTGATCTGGTTGAGGGTCTGGTGGCCGGCGCGCGCAATATGATCGGCATCGGGATCGCCACCGCCACGGCGGGGATCATCGTGGGCGTGGTCAGCCAGACGGGCGTGGGATCATCCCTTGCCGATGTGGTCGAGGTGCTGTCCGGTGGCCATATCATGGCGATCTTGCTGCTGACCGCCATATTGTCGCTGATCCTTGGGATGGGGCTGCCCACAACGGCCAATTACATCGTTGTTTCGGCGCTGCTGGCCCCTGTCATCGTGACGCTGGGCCAGCAAAACGGGCTGATCGTGCCCCTGATCGCGGTGCATCTGTTCGTGTTCTATTTTGGCATCATGGCCGATGTGACCCCGCCCGTGGGCTTGGCCAGCTTTGCCGCCGCCGCCGTATCTGGGGGTGATCCGATCCGCACGGGCGGGGTGGCGTTCTTTTATTCGCTGCGCACCGCCGCCTTGCCATTCCTGTTCATCTTCAACACCGAGCTGTTGCTGATCAACGTGAATTGGGCGCAGGGGATATTCGTCTTTGTCGTGGCAACAGTGGCGATGCTGCTATTCGCCGCCGCCACGCAGGGCTGGTTCCTGACGCGTAACCGGATATACGAATCCGCGCTTTTGCTGCTGATCGCCTTCAGCCTGTTCCGGCCGGGATACTGGATGGACATGATCTCGCCGCCCTATGACATCCTGCCGCCCTCGCAGATCGAAGAGGCGATGATGGCCACGCCGCCGGGGGAGTTGCTGCGCCTGCGTATCGATGGGCTGAACGATCTGGGCGACCCGATCAGTTTTGTCGCCCTCTTGCCCGTGGGCGAAGGCGCAACAGCCGATGACCGGCTTGCGGCGGCTGGCCTGCAACTGAGCCTGCAGGGCGATCAGGTGATCGTGGATAACGCCACCTTTGGCAGCCCCGCGCAACGGGCGGGTTTTGACTGGGATCAGGAGATCACACAGGTTCTGGCCCCGCTGCCGCAACCCTCGAAATACTGGATTTTCGTGCCCGCCTTCCTGCTGCTGGGCGGGATTGCGCTACTGCAACGCCGACGGGTCGCGGGCCAAGCCGTGACCACCTGAGGGAGACCGCATCATGTTTCGCCATATCCTGCTGCCGATTGATATCGAACACCCCGAATCGTGGGAAAAGGCTTTGCCCATGGCGGTGAAACTGAGCGGCTCAGACGGCACGCTGCATCTGTTGGGGATCGTGCATGACATCGGCTCGGCTTGGGTGGCGCAATCGCTGCCGCGCGACTTTGAGGCAAAATCACTGCAAATGATGAAAACGCGCCTGAACGCGCTCGCCGCAGAGCAGATCGGGCCGCAGACGCGGGTGCAAACCCATGTGGGCCATGGGCATGTGGCTGAACATATCCTCAAGGCATCGGTGGCTGTCGGGGCTGACCTGATCGTGATCGCGGCGCATCACCCCGATGATCTGCGCACGCTGTTGGTGGGGTCCAACAGCGGCAAGGTTGTGCGGCACGCCACGATCCCGGTGTTGACGGTGCGCTAACACGGCACGGGATGGCGCGGCGCAGGGTGGCACCTGGCGGCGCCCAGGTTGACGCAGCGTAAGCATGGGCAAAACCCGGCGAAATCGTCCCCCCAACCTCTTGTTCGGGCGCGATCTGGTCCCAAATGCTGCGCTGCGCCCGCCGCCTGCTGATTTTGAGGATAATTGAACCGATTTATGCCCCGCCCCAGCGCGGACAGGCCGAAACCGAGTTGCAAACCGGGGTTCCTTCGTCTTTAAGACAGCGCAATCATTTGCCGCCCGCGGTATGACAGTCTGACCAAGGAGCCCCGTTCGTGACTCTGATTCTCATTGCTGCCCTGCCGTTTTTAGGCGCACTTCTGCCCGGTTTGATGATCCGCTCTGGCCGCAATGCCTGCGCATGGACCACGGCCATGGTGACGCTGACGGCGCTGATCGGCCTGCTGGTGCATGCCCCCGCCGTGCTGCGCGGTGAGGTGATCCAGTTTCAGTTGGAATGGATGCCCCTTCTGGGCCTGAACGTGAATTTCTTTCTGGACGGTCTGGGCCTGCTGTTTGCCGGGCTGATCCTTGGCATTGGCCTGTTGATCATCATCTACGCCCGCTTCTATCTGGCGCGCCAAGACCCGATGGGGCAGTTCTATACCTATCTGCTGCTGTTCCAAGGCGCGATGGTGGGTATCGTTCTGTCCGATAACATCCTGCTTTTGCTTATTTTCTGGGAACTCACCTCGCTCTCGTCCTTCTTGCTGATCGGCTATTGGAAACACCTGCCCGAAGGCCGCCAAGGCGCGCGCATGGCGCTGGCGGTGACCGGCATGGGCGGTCTGGCCCTGATCGGGGGCATGCTGATCCTTGGCAATATCGTGGGCAGCTATGACCTGACGGTGATCTTGCAGAACAAGGAACTGGTGCAGGCCAGCCCGCTCTACCTGCCTGCGCTGATCCTGATCCTGCTGGGCTGCTTTACCAAATCGGCGCAGTTTCCGTTCCATTTCTGGCTGCCGCACGCAATGGCCGCACCTACGCCGGTATCGGCCTATCTGCATTCGGCCACGATGGTGAAGGCGGGGCTGTTCCTGATGGCGCGGCTCTGGCCGGTGCTGGCAGGCACGCCGGAATGGTTCTATATTGTGGCCACTACTGGCCTGATCACGATGGTGCTGGGTGCTGTGATCGCGCTGTTCAAGGATGACCTCAAGGCGTTGCTGGCCTTTTCCACCGTGTCGCATCTGGGCCTGATCACGATGTTGCTGGGCTTTGGCACGCCATTTGCCGCCGTGGTCGCGGTGTTCCACATCATCAACCACGCCACCTTCAAAGCCGCCCTGTTCATGAGCGCGGGCATCGTGGACCATGAGGCGCATACACGCGATATCAAACGCTTGGGCGGGTTGCGCCACCTGATGCCGGTCACCTTCGTGATCGTCACGGTCGCGGCGCTGTCGATGGCGGGGATTCCGTTCTTCAACGGGTTCTTGTCCAAGGAAATGATGCTGGATGCCGCCACGATGACACCGTGGATGGGCAATCCGTGGATCATTCCGGCGGTGGCCACGGTGGGCGCGCTATTCTCGGTCGCGTATTCCTTCCGGCTGATCATTCACACATTCCTTGGCCCCAAGCGCGATGACTATCCGGCAAAACCGCATGATCCGGGCTTTGGCATGTGGGCATCGCCTGCGCTGCTGGCGGTGCTGGTTGTGCTGATCGGGATCATGCCTGCGCTGATGGTCGGCCCGCTGGTGGCCGTGGCATCAGGTGCCGTGATCGGGGGGGATCTGCCCTATTACTCGCTCAAGATCTGGCACGGTGTGAACACCGCGCTGTTCTTGTCGATCATCGCCGTTGTCGGCGGTCTGATCCTGTTGTCGCGGCATCGCGGGCTGGATGCGGCATGGCTGCGCGCCCGCCGCCCCGAGGCCAAGGTGATCTTTGACGCTGTTGTGGGTGCCATTACCCGCGCCGCCAACGCGCTGACGGACAATCTGCATAACGGCTCCATGTCGCGCTATGCGGGTATGTTCGTGATTGCGGTTCTGGCGGCAGGGGCCGCGGCATGGTTCGGCGGCACAGGGGCGGCCGCGACACGCGCGGTCACAACCGTGGGCCCCGTGCCGGTGGTGGGCTGGGTGCTGCTGATCGTGGCCACGGGCTGCATGGTGGCCTTTCACCGCAACCGCCTGCTGGCGCTGGTGCTGATGGGGATCGTGGGGCTGATGGTCTCTGTCGGGTTCATTTACATGTCCGCGCCGGACCTTGCGATGACGCAAATCTCGGTCGAGGTGGCCACAATCATCCTGCTGCTTCTGGCGCTGAATTTCCTGCCGAAAACCACACCCGCCGAAAGCGAGGGGTCGCGCCGCCTGCGCGATGGATTTATTGCCACGCTGGGCGGCCTTGCGGTGGGCGGGCTGACGCTTGCCATGCTGCTGACCGATTTCTCGCAAGACAGCATCTCGGCCTTCCATCTGGCCAATTCCAAGCCGGGCGGCGGCGGCACCAATGTGGTGAACGTGATCCTTGTGGATTTCCGCGGCTTTGACACCTTTGGCGAGATTATCGTGCTGGGCATCGGCGCGCTGGTGATCTTTGCGATGACGGAATCCGTGCTGAACAGCCCGGTCGGCACGGCGCTGAAACAGCGCCCGATCACCAAGGACAAGGCGGGCGACCGTCACCCGCTGATGATGGTGATTGCAACCCGCGTCATGCTGCCCATCGCGCTGATGGTGGGGGTGTTCATCTTCCTGCGCGGCCATAACGAGCCGGGCGGCGGGTTCATCGCCGGTCTGATCGTGGCGATCGCGCTGGTGATGCAATATATGGCCAGCGGCTTTGACTGGGCTACGGCGCGCCAGCGGTTTCCCTATCATACCACAATCGCGCTGGGGATATTTGCCGCCGCTCTGACAGGGATCGGGTCCTGGTTCGCGGATCGCCCCTTCCTGACCAGCAATTACGGTTACTTCCAGATCCCGCCGATGGGCGAGTTTGAACTGGCCACCGCCATGGCCTTTGACGTGGGCGTGTTCCTCTGCGTTGTCGGCGCGGTGATGCTGGCGCTGGAAAGCCTGTCACGCTTTGCCCACCGGGCCGGAGACCGGCCCAGCCCCTACCCGATGGATATCGACCCCTCGCGGGACGCACCGCAGGAGGCGAAGGACGTATAATGGAATATCTACTTGCAAGTGCTATTGGCGCGATGACCGCCGCCGGAATTTACCTGCTGCTGCGCCAGCGGACCTTTCCGGTGATCCTTGGTATTTCGCTGCTGACCTATGCGGTGAACCTGTTTTTGTTCGCCTCAGGGCGGATCGCCATCAACCTGCCGCCGGTGCTGCTGAACAATACCCCCACCTATGCAGACCCGTTGCCGCAGGCGCTGGTGCTGACGGCGATTGTGATTTCCTTCGGGATGACAGCGGTGGTTGTGCTGCTGGCGCTTGGCGCATTCCTGACCTCGCGCAATGACGAGGTGAACCTGACGCCATCCACCGATGCGGATGCATCCACCACCGAGGAGGGCCGCACATGAACCACTGGATCATTGCCCCCGTCCTGCTGCCCGGCCTGATCGCGGCCACCATCCTGCTGGCGGCCCGTTATCAGATTGCCTTGCAGCGGGTGCTGTCGGTGGCGGCCACGGTGATGTTGCTGGGGCTGGCCACAGGTCTGCTGATCTATAGCGCCAGTGGCGTGATTGATGTCTATGAGCTGGGCAACTGGCCTGCGCCCTTCGGCATCGTGCTGGTGCTGGACAGATTGTCGGCCATCATGGTCTTGCTGACCGCCGTGCTGGCGCTGGGGGTGGTGCTTTATGCTATCGGCACCGGATGGGACAAGCGCGGTCACCATTTCCACGCGCTATTCCAGTTCCAGCTGATGGGCATCATCGGGGCCTTTCTGACCGGTGACGCCTTCAACCTATTCGTGTTTTTCGAGGTGCTGCTGATCGCCTCTTACGGGTTGATGATCCATGGCGGCGGGGCAACGCGCCTGCGCGCCGGTGTGCAATATGTGATGTATAACCTGCTTGGCTCTACCCTGTTTCTGTTCGCGCTTGGCACGATCTACGGGGTCACCGGCACGCTGAACATGGCTGATCTGGCGCTGCGTGTGCTGGAACTGCCGGCAGGGGAGACCGCCATGATCCGCGTGGCCGCGATCCTGCTGTTGCTGGTCTTTGCGCTGAAGGCCGCGTTGATCCCGCTGCATTTCTGGCTGCCCGCCACCTATGCCGAGGCCCCGGCCCCGATTGCGGCACTATTCGCCGTGATGACCAAGATCGGGGCCTATGCGATCATCCGCGTCTATACGCTGGTGTTCGGCCCCGAGGTCAGCGCCACCGCAGATATCATCGGCCCATGGCTGATGCCCGCCGCCATCGTGACGCTGGTGATCGGGATGCTGGGCGTGCTGGGGGCCACGCATCTGGGGCGTCTGGCGGCCTTTGCCGCGATCGGGTCGATGGGCACGCTGCTGATCGCGATTGCGGTTTTCACCCCGCAGGCCACCACGGCGGCGCTGTATTACATGATCCATTCCACGCTGGCGGGGGCGGCCCTGTTCCTGATCGTCGATATGGTGCGCGCCCGCCGTCTGGCCGAGGATGACATCATCGCCCCCCGCCCCGTTCTGGCGCAGAACGGGCTGGTGGCGTCTTTCTTCTTTGTCAGCGCCATCGCCATGGCGGGGATGCCGCCGTTATCGGGCTTTCTGGGCAAGCTGCTGGTGCTGGACGCGGTGCGCAGCCATGATCAGGTCTGGCTGATCTGGGGCGCCATCCTGATCACATCGCTGGTCGCGGTGGTCGGCTTTGCCCGCGCGGGCAGCCTTGTGTTCTGGAAGGTCGAAGACCGCACCGAACAGACACCCCGCCCCGAGGCGACAGCGGCCGCCCTGCCCTTCGTGGCAACCGGCGGTCTGATCGCCGCTGTCATCGCCATGACCGTGTTCGCCGGTCCGGTCACGGCCTTTCTGGCCGCGACATCGGCACAGCTTTTTGACCCGCAGGCCTATATCGCTGCCGTGCTGGAAACGCCCCGCGCCATTGACGCGCTGAGCCTGCCACAGGAGTATCCGCAAAAATGATCTCCCGTATCTTCCCACATCCTTTGCTGACCTTGCTGCTGGTGGCGGTCTGGCAAATGCTGGTCAATTACATCTCGCTGGGCACGCTGGTCTTTGGCCTGATCCTTGGTATCGTGATCCCGCTGGTCACGTCCCCCTATTGGCCGGACCGCGCCCGCCTGAAAAACCCCGCGATGATCGTGGAATTCGTGCTGATCGTACTGTGGGACATTGTTGTCGCCAATGTCGTCGTAGCCCGCACCATCCTGTTCCGGCGCAATGAGGATATGCGCTCGACATGGATCACCGTGCCGCTGGACCTGCGCACGCCCGAGGCGATCACCGTGCTGGCAGGCACCATCACCATGACACCGGGCACCGTCAGCAGCGACATTGCCGCCGATGGCCGCAGCCTGCTGGTGCATTGCCTTGATGCACCGCATCCCGACACCGTGCGCGACACGATCAAGCACCGCTACGAGCGCCGCCTGAAGGAGATTTTCGAATGATCATCACCTATGCCCTGATCTTTGCCACCGGCTGCTATACCCTTGCGCTGTTAATGAACCTTTACCGTGTCGTGTTCGCGCCCGGCGTGCCGGACCGTATTCTGGCGCTGGATACGATGGTGATCAATTTCATCGCCATTCTGGTGCTCTACGGCATTATCGAGGGCACATCGGTCTATTTCGAGGCGTCGATCCTGATTGCCATGGTCGGCTTTATTTCAACTGTGGCCTATGCGCGCTTTATGCTGCGCGGCAATATCATCGAATGATGGAAGGGGGGGATATGGCACTGTGGCAGGAAATTATCGTGGCGGGGTTTCTCGTGGTCGCGGGGATCTTCGGGCTGGTGGGGTCTTATGGCCTGATCAAGCTACCCGATCCGATGACGCGGCTGCACGCGCCCACCAAGGCCACCACGCTGGGTGTGGGGGGCGCGCTGATTGCCTCGATGCTCTATTTCGTGTTCTCGACAGGGTATTTCAGCTTTCACGAGCTGATGATCACGCTGTTTTTGTTCATCACCGCCCCGATCACCGCGCATTTTATCGCCAAGGCGAACCTGCATACCAATGTTGATCGTAGCAAAGTGTCGCCCACCGGATCACAGCGGCCATGGGCGGGCTATGAAAGCGATGAAGACCGCGCGATCGCCGAGGCCGACACCAAGCCAGACGCATGAGCCGCGATGCCGTGATCGTGGCCCATGGCGCGCCCGCCGACCCTGCCCCGCAAGAGGTGGTGCTGCAGGCATTGGCCACAGCCACAGCCCCGCATCTGCCGCAGGGCTGGCGCATCCGCGGGGCCACCATGGCCGCAGATGGCGCGCTGGAGGCGGCATTGGACGGGTTGCATGACCCGCTGATCTATCCGTTTTTCATGGCCGAGGGGTTCTTTACCGGCACGCTGCTACCGCGCCGCCTGACAGAGGCAGGTGCCAGCAATGCGCAACAAACCGCGCCCTTTGGCGTTGATCCGGCCTTGCCGGACCTGATGGCGCGGGTTGCACTGGAGGGCGCAAAACAGGCAGGCATCCCCCCCGCCCAATCTGCGCTGCTGATCGCGGCCCATGGCAGCAAAGTGTCGCGCAGATCTGCTGACAGCGCCCATGCGATGGTGACCGCTTTGGCCCCTTTGACCGGCTTTGGCCGTATCCTTGCGGGCTTTGTCGAAGAGGCGCCGTTTCTGGCTGATCAGGCACGCGTGCTGGGCCAGGGCATCTGCCTGCCCTTTTTCGCGTTGGAGGCGGGCCATGTCGTGGGCGATATCCCCGATGCGATGCAAGAGGCCGGTTTCAGCGGCCCGATCCTGCCGCCGATCGGGCAGCACAGGGACGTGCCTGCCCTGATCGCGGCGGCGCTGATCCGCGCGGCAAGATCGTCTGCAGACCCAACAACCGCGTAAAGGCGGCGGATCACCCGCCGCCTGCCCCCTTTTCAGTTTGCGAATTTATGGCCAAAGATGGCACGCAATTCGTTCTTCTGGACCTTGCCCATCGTATTGCGCGGCAGCACGTCCACCAGTTCCAGCGCCTTGGGCTGTTTGAACCGCGCCAGACTGTCGCGCAGCACCGCATCAATCGCGGCAAGGTCGGGCGATTGCCCCGGCTCGGCCACGATCACGCCCAGCACCGCCTCACCGAAATCGGGATGCGGCACGCCGACCACCGCGCTTTCCAGAACGCCGGGCTGGTCATCAAGGATCAGCTCCACCTCTTTGGGATAGACGTTGAAACCGCCGGTGATGATCAGGTCTTTCTGCCGCCCGACGATGGACAGATAGCCATCGGCATCAAACTGCCCCAGATCGCCGGTGATGAAAAACCCGCTCTCGCGCAGTTCCTCCGCCGTCTTTTCCGGCATCTGCCAATAGCCCTTGAACACATTGGGGCCGCGCACTTCGATCATGCCCACCTCGCCCTGTGGCAGCGGCGCGCCGGTGGCGGGATCGGCCACGATCACCTCGACCCCCGGCAGCGGCAGGCCCACGGTGCCAGCGCGCCGGTCCCCGTCATAGGGATTGGAGGTGTTCATATTGGTTTCCGTCATGCCGTAGCGTTCCAGAATCCGGTGGCCTGTGCGCTGCTCGAATTGCACATGCGTTTCGGCCAGCAGCGGCGCGGACCCGGAGACGAACAGCCGCATATGCGCGGTCAGTTCCGCGTCAAAGCGCGGATCGTCCAGCAGGCGGGTATAGAAGGTGGGCACCCCCATCATCGCGGTTGCACGCGGCATCAGGCGGATCATGTCATCCATGTTCAGACCGGGCAGAAAGATCATCGCGCCCCCCGCCAGCAACGAGATATTGGTCGCCACGAACAGCCCATGGGTATGGAAGATCGGCAAGGCATGCAGCAGCACATCATCCGCGGTGAACCGCCATTCATCCGTCAGCACCTGCGCGTTGGACAGCAGGTTCCGATGCGTCAGCATCGCGCCCTTGGACCGCCCCGTGGTGCCCGATGTATAAAGAAACGCCGCCAGATCATCCGGCCCGCGCTCAACCGGCGTGAACTGGTCGGATTGCCCTGCGGCCAGATCGGCGAACGAGCCGGACCCGTCACCATTCACCACCATCAGCGTGGCGCCATGCGCCTGCGCGACAGGGGCCAGGCCATCGGCGCGCGCGCCATCGGCCAGCAACAGTTTCGGCGCGGCATTGCCCACGAAATAATCAATCTCGGCGGCAGTATAGGCGGTGTTGAGCGGCAAAAAGATTGCCCCCGCCGCCACCGCCCCGCCATAAATTGCCAGCGCCATGGGGGATTTGTTGATCTGCACCGCGATCCGGTCACCCGGTTGCACACCGCTGGCCACCAGCGCATTTGCCACCCGGTGCACCATCGCCAGAAACGCATCGCCGCTGATCTCGGATGCGTCAGGCAGGATCAGAAAGGCGCGCGCACGCCCTTTCTGCGGGGCAAAAAAAGCATCATAGAGCAGGTTCGTCATTGGTCGTTCCGTCCTTTTTCCTTCCGGTCCTTCGCCGCCCCGGCCACAGCTTTGGCACCAGCGACAGCCTTGACCAAAGCCTTGACCCCGCGAGAGGCGGCAATGGTCTGATGGCTGGCAAAAGCCTCGTGGTTTTGTTCCACCCGTGCCGGATCGTAAAGGTAATTCACCATCCCACCGCGCGATTGGGCACGCCCCTTGGGCGACAGATCGGCGGCGGCGTGCACCCGATGCACCTCGGCCCCGTTGCCCAGATGAAACCGCGCCACCGGGTCTAACGGCTGCCCGTTCCGCGCCTTGCCCTCCAGCAGGTAACGCGCCACCTGAGCGCGCAACATCTCGGGGTCCACGGTGGCAGGGTCCGCCGCCAGCAGCGCCTTGGCCTGCGGATCATCCTGCCCCTCAAGCCAGCGGACAAATCCGGGGATTGGTGACAGGGTCACAAAGGTTTTCAGCCCCGGCACCTCGCGGCCCAGCACATCCACCACCTGCTTGATCAGCGAATTGCCAAAGGAAATCCCCCGCAGCCCCGCCTGACAGTTGGATATGGAATAAAACACCGCCGTATCCATGTCTTGCGGGGCAAGCGCGGTGCGATCCTTGGCCAGAAGCGGGCCAACAGCGCCGGGAATACCATGGGTCAGCGCGACCTCGACAAAGATCAGCGGATCATCGGGCATGGCCGGATGGAAAAAGGCAAAGCAGCGTCTGTCTGCCGGTTCCAGCCGGCGGCGCAGGTCATCCCAGCTATGGATTTCGTGCACAGCTTCATAGGCGATGATCTTTTCCAGAATATTTGCCGGGCTTTCCCACCCGATCCGGCGCAACACCAGAAAGCCGCGATTGAACCATGAGGCGAACAGATGCTGGAAATCCAGATCAACCCGCGCCAGATCAGGGGCCTCCTTGGCCGCCGCCATCAGATCAACCCGCATCGCCACCAGATCAGCGGTGCCACTTGGTGCCTGATTGAGGCGGCGCAGCAACTCCTGCCGCGGCGGTTCTGCCACAGCCAGCAATGCCGCCAGATGCGCGGTGTTCGGATCAGCACCATAGGCCTGCGCGGCCTCTGCCACCGCGCCGGGGTCCAGATCCATCTCATCGGCCAGAAACCGGAAGAACGCCGCCTTTTCCGCCTGCTCTGCCTGCCGATAGCGCATCAGCACCTCGGCCGCCCGCTTCATGCCGGAGACCTCGCCCTGCCCTGACAGCAAGGCGCGGCACAAATCCGGCAAGGGTTTTCCGCTCGCCGCAACCTCGCTTGCGCGGCGCCGTTCAAACAGGGTTGTCAGGAAATCACCCAACGCCCAGCCCCCAAGTTCCCATGTGCGCATCATCAAACCGGTCCCATCACAAGATCAGGCAACCACGTCACAATACCCGGGAAAAAGCACAGGATCACGATGGCCAGCACCATGCAGCCCACATAGGGCAACGATCCGCTGAGGATTTTCTTGAGCGGAATATCCGGCGCAATCGAGTTTATGACATAGAGGTTCAACCCCACAGGCGGCGATATCAGACCGATCTCCATGTTGATGGTCAGGATCACGGCAAACCAATAGGGGTCAAAATCAGCGGCAAGGATGATCGGCAAAAGGATCGGTGCCGCCATCAGGATCACCGCGACAGGTGGCAGGAAAAAGCCCGCAACCAGCAGGAACACGTTGACGATGGCCATCAACACCCAGCGGTTCACCTCCAGATCGGAAATCCATGCGGCGATCGACTGCGTGATATAGAGCGATGACAGCATGTAGGAGAACACGCCCGCCGCGCCGATGATGAACAGGATCATCACGGATTCGCGTGTGCTGTCGCTCAGGATCGTCCACAGCGCCTTTGGTGACCAGAGGCGATAGATGATCATCGCAATCACCAGACAAAGCAGCGCGCCAACAGCCGCCGTTTCCGATGGTGTGGCGATACCGCCATACATCGCGTAGAGAACACCCACGATGATGATGATGAACGGGATCACACGCGGCAGGATTTCCAGCTTCTGGCGCAGGGTATAGCTGCGCTTGGCCAGCACCGCAGCAGAGCCGTGCTGCCATGTGTGATAGATCGACCAGATCATGAACAGCCCGACCAGCAGCAGCCCCGGCATCACGCCAGACAGAAACAGCCGCCCGATCGAGGTTTCGGTTGCGATCCCGTAGACGATCATGGTGACCGAGGGCGGAATCAGGATACCCAGCGTGCCGCCCGCCGCGATAGAGCCAGCCGCCACCTCATCGGGATAGCCGCGCTTGCGCATCTCGGGGATGCCCATCTTGCCGATCGCGGCGCAGGTTGCGGGGCTGGAGCCGGACATCGCCGAGAACAGCGCGCAAGCCCCAAGGTTGGACATCACCAGACCGCCCGGAACGCGGGTCAGCCACCGCTCCAGCGCCTCGTAAAGATCAGCGCCCGCGCGTGTGGATGATATGGCAGAGCCCATGATGATGAACATCGGGATCGACAGCAGCGCGAAAGAGTTGAGCTTGCCAAAGAAGATCTCTGGCATCAGTTCCAGCGACCGCATCCCGTCAAACACCAGCAGAAACCCCGCCGAGACGATCAACAGCCCGGAGGCGACGGAGACACCGGAAAACAGCACCAGAATGGTCATCAATGCGACCAAAAGGCCAAGCGAAAGCGGATCCATCAATCGTCCTCCAGACCAAAGGCGCGATCAACGCCCAGCACCAGCGCCACGAAATCCGCCAGCAATTGTAACAGGTAAAGGCCAAAGCCCAGCGGCAGGGCCAGATAGGGTATCCACAGTTTCGGGGCCCAGACGGTTTCAGACCGCCAGCCGCGGTTCCATGCGAACAGCCAGTTCTCATAGGCGTAAAACAGGATCACGCTGACCACGACCATGGTGGCGATCAGCACGATCCCCGCAAGGATCTTGCGCGCCCGCCCCTTGATCAGGATCGGGATCAGATCAACATTCACATGGCCACGCAGGCTTTGCACATAAGGCAGGCCCAGCAAGGTGGCCCCGATCATCAGATAGATCACCGCCTCGGTCTGCCAGATGGTGGATTTGCCCAGCACGAAACGGACAAAGATCATCTGGCAGGTAATCAGCACCGAGGCGAGGATCATCACCGCCGCGATCCAGCCACAGACCGTGGACAGGCCCTTGATCAGACGTAATATGAGATAGCCACCAGTGCTGGCGGCACGGGTAGAGGGCAGGGTTGCCATGGGAACGGCTCCGGGTATTTTGGGGTTGCGATGGCCGGACAATCCGCAAACTGTCCGGCCGATCAGGGTGTCAGATGTGGCCGATCACGCGACCGGCATCACAAGACCGGCATCACAAGACCGGCATCACGCGACCTGCATCACTCGACCGAGAGGGCCATATCCAGCAGCGCCTGACCATTGGGAACACTG
>JBLRWJ010000073.1:0-13923 GCA_047921315.1 Rhodobacterales bacterium
CAGCAAGACCGCACGTGGACGCCAAAAACGACTTGATCAAGACGGATACTCTAATGCTGCCGCGGTTGTGAGATAAGGGCAGTTCCCGTCCGGGGGGGCGGACGGGCTCTGCCCGGGGCGGCTGCGCCGCTGTTCCCGGGCAAGAAGACGCGCAACAAAAAAGGCCCGGAGCATCCTCCGGGCCTTTTGCTTTGCGATATGACGCCAGATCAGATCTGGAAATACTTTTCGCGGGCGGCGACAAAGCCTGCATCGGTGCCTTGGGTCTTCTGACGCACGATGTTCAATGCCTCGATGAAGCTTTCGGTCGTCCGCTTGACCAGCGGATCGCTGCTGTCACGCAACTCGCTCATGATCTCGACCGAGGCTTTGGCGGCCCCTTCCAGAATGCTCTCAGGGAAGCTGGAATGCGTGATCACGTTGTGATCATTGATCAGCGTCTGCAAGGCGCGCGGATCGTTCGCGGCAAAATCTGCGGCGGTGTTGTCATATTCAGCCGCACAGCAGCTGCGCACGATTTCCTGGATATTCGCGGGCAGCGCCTGGAATTTGGCCTTGTCCACAACCAGTTCCGTGGCCAGACCCGGCTCGATGAAGGACGAGGTGTAGTAATGCTTGGTCACCTGATGGAAGCCGAGCGCCAGATCGTTATAGGGGCCGACGAATTCAGCCGCGTCCAGCGCACCCGACTGCAGCGCGGCAAAGATCTCGCCCGCTGCCATATTGGTGACAGAGGCACCGATTTTCTGCCAGACCTGACCGCCCAGACCGGGTGTGCGGAAGCGCAGACCCTGCACATCCTCGACGCCGGTCAGCTCGTTACGGAACCAGCCGCCTGCCTGTGTGCCGGTATCGCCCGACAAAAAGCCCTGCAGGCCGAACTGGTCATAGATATCATCCCAGATTTCCTGACCGCCCATATGGCGCACCCAAGCTGTCAATTCGCGGGATGTCATGCCGAAAGGCACACCTGTAAAGAAGGACAGCGCGACGGATTTGTTCTGCCAGTAATAGGCGGCACCATGGCTCATCTCGGCCGATTGGTCGATCACGGCGTCAAGCGCCTGCAGCGGCGGCACCATTTCGCCAGCCGCGAAAAGCTGGATGGTCAGCGCGCCATCGGTGGCGGCGGTGATCCGGTCGGCCAGACGCTGCGCGCCGACACCCAGACCGGGGAAGTTTTTTGGCCATGTGGTGACCATACGCCACGTGACCTTACCCTGCGCGATGGCAGGCGCGGCCAGCGTGGATGCGGCAGCAGCAGTACCACCAAAGGCGGATGTTTTGAGGAATGAACGACGATCCATTTGTTTTTCTCTCTCCCTTAAAGGACATTGCCCCGTTCGTGTCCCGGGGCGGCGAACCCTTGTGATATAAGGTATGCGCAGGGCAGAGGCAATTCAACAGTGGCTGATTTTCAAGGAGTTGACCAAATCTTTGGGTTGCTGTGGCATGGCTGTTCGGGGGCCGGGTTGCCCGATGCCCCCGCGCCCTGTCCGGGCACATGTGGCATCATGGCGTCAATCATACCGCAAATCCCGCGCCTTGCCGCGAAACACGTAATAGGCCAGCGCGGAATAGGCCACGATAACGGGTGTCACGATCAGCACGC
Source organism: Rhodobacterales bacterium (assembly GCA_047921315.1). Classification (GTDB taxonomy): domain Bacteria; phylum Pseudomonadota; class Alphaproteobacteria; order Rhodobacterales; family Rhodobacteraceae; genus Seohaeicola. The sequence continues at coordinate 1,613 of JBLRWJ010000073.1, forward strand.
CGACAAGGATGATGATCAGGCTTTCAGGGGCGGATGCGGTTTCATAGATCGTCAGTTTTTCCGGCACCACATAGGGGTAGAAGGAATAGGCCAACCCGGTAAAGGCCAGCGTGAACAGCATCGCCGCCCCCGCAAAGGGCAACCATGCAAAGCTGTCATTCTGCGTGGGCAGGCGTCTGAGCACCACCCAGATGCCAAGGATCAGCGCCGCTGACATCAAGGGCAGCGGCGCCAGCAGGAACACCTCTGGCACGGAAAACCACCTTTCCCAGATGCGCGGGCTGACCAGCGGTGTGGCAACAGACACAGCGCCCACGCCAAGGATCACCCCCCAGATGCCGCCGCGCGCCCATGCCACCGCTTTTTTCTGCAACGCGCCCTCGGTCTTGAGGATCAGCCAGCACGCCCCGATAAAGCTGTATCCCACTGTCAGGAACACACCGGACAGCAGCGCAAAACCATGCGCGGGCAGGCTGTGTTCCAGCCCCATGATGTAAAACCCCAGCATATAGCCCTGCGCCATCGAGGTCATGACAGAGCCGACAAAGAAAGCCTGATTCCACGCCTTCTTCTTGGGTAGCGCCACCTTGGCGCGGAACTCGAACGCGGTCCCGCGCAGGATCAACCCGATCAGCATGATGGCAACGGGCAGATAAAGCGCCGTCAGGATCGCGCCATGGGCCGCCGGAAAGGCCACCAGCAGGATGCCCACAGCCATGACCAGCCATGTTTCATTGGCATCCCAGAAGGGACCGATCGAGGCGACCATCCGGTCTTTTTCATCCTCACCCGCAAGGGGTGTCAGAATGCCCACCCCCAGATCAAACCCGTCCAGAACCACATAGATCAGGATCGACAGGCCCATCAGCGCGGCAAAGACAACCGGAAGCCAGATCGCGGGATCACCAAACAATGTCATCATGGCCGTCACTCCGCCGGGATGGATTGCACAGCGCCGCTGACCGGGCGGCCTGCTTCGCGGTGATGTGCGCCCTTGGCCTTGCGGCGCGCCAGATAGACCAGCACCCCGATATAGGCGACCAGCAAGGCAGCATAGATCGCCAGATAGGCGATCAGGGTCGAGGCCACCAGCGCGGGCGGCACATCACCCACGGCGGCCTCGGTGCTGAGAACACCTGTCACCAGCCAAGGCTGACGCCCGATTTCAGTGGTGTACCAACCGGCCAGCGTGGCCAGCCAGCCGGAAAAGGCCATCGGGATAAATGCCCACAGGACAGGGCGCGGCAACCCTTCGACCCCGCGCCCGCGCCGCATCAGGAACAGCGCGGCCCATGACAGCAGCAACATGGCCATGCCGGTGCCAACCATCACGCGGAAAGACCAGAAAACCGCGTTGACCGGCGGGTGCAGGCGGGTGCCATCCTCGGCCACAAAATCATTCAGGCCGGGCACTTCACCATCCGCACGGTGGGTCAGGATCAGGCTGGCCCCAGAGGGGATGCCGATCTCAAAGCGGTTCTCGCGCGCGGCCTCATCGGGCAGGGCGAACAGCAGCAGGGGCACATTGCCGCCTGTCTCCCAGTTGCCCTCCATCGCGGCCACTTTGGCGGGCTGATGCTCCAGCGTGTTCAGCCCATGCATATCGCCTGCATAGATCTGCAGCGGGATCAGGGCCGCGCCCATGATCACCCCGGCGCGCAGGGTCTTGCGGACCTCGGCGCTTTTCTCGCCCATGATCCAGCGCAGCGCCGACAGGCCCGCCAGCAGAAAGGCCACTGTCAGGCCGGAGGCCAGCAGCATATGCACCAGACGGTAGGGCATGGAGGGGTTGAAGATGATCGTGAACCAGTCGGTGGCATGGGCCACGCCATCGCGCATCTCAAAGCCCTGCGGCGTGTGCATCCAGCTGTTCAGCACCAGAATCCAGAAGGCCGACATCGTCGTGCCTACGGCCACCAGAACGGTCGCCCCGGTATGCGCCCAACCCGGCACGCGGCGGAAACCGAACAGCATGATGCCCAGAAACACCGCCTCCATGAAGAAAGCCGTCATAATCTCATAGGCCAGCAGCGGCCCCGCGATATTGCCAACGCTTTCCATGAAGCCGGGCCAGTTGGTGCCGAACTGGAACGACATGGTGATGCCGGACACCACGCCCATGGCAAAGGACAGGGCAAAGACCTTGACCCAGAAAAAATAGGCATCCATCCAGACCGCGTCCCCGGTGCGGGCATAGCGCAGCTTGAAAAATACCAGCACCCAGCCAAGGGCGATGGTGATCGTGGGAAAGAGGATGTGGAACGAGATGTTGGCCGCGAATTGAATACGCGACAGCAGCAGGGTGTCCATCATCTCCATCATATGTCTCCTTTCGGCCTGATTGGCCGTCGTCTGTCAGGGGCGGGCTATGGCCAGTCCATGCCCGTCAGACCTGATGTCCGGGCATAGAGGCCCGGTCTTGAAAAGGGACATATGTCGCGCGCCTTTGCGGAGAATGCGGCAGGAAAGCGCAGTATAGCGGCTTTTGGGGGCCTTAACGCGCCACAGCAACGCGCCACGGCATTCCGGCCCCGCGCCATGCGGCGGGCCGCAGTGCAATTTATACCACTGTCATAACTGTAAATTATGATGGTGATCAAAAAATGCAACTTATACTAATCGAATATCTTTGTTAGAATGATTCTATCACGATGCGTCCGGCGCTTGCCAAGATTCTGGAACAGGATCTGGCGGGCGGCATGGCGCGGCGTTGCACTGCACCTGCGGTGCGCTACCTGCAGCGACAACCACGATCGGAGAGACAGATGGACGGAAATGATATCGGCAAATGCCCTGTGATGCACGGGGCCGTGAACCCGAACGCGACACATCAGGGACGCTCGAACCGGGAGTGGTGGCCAAATCAGCTCAACCTCAAGATCCTCAGCCAGCATTCCTCCAGGGTTGATCCGATGGGCGAGGCGTTCAGCTATGCCGAGGCGTTCAAGACGCTGGACCTGCAGGCGCTGAAAAAAGACCTTGCCGCGCTGATGACCGACAGCAAGGAGTGGTGGCCGGCAGATTGGGGCCATTATGGTGGTCTGTTCATCCGCATGGCATGGCACAGCGCGGGCACTTACCGCACGGCTGACGGGCGCGGGGGCGGCGGCACAGGCTCGCAGCGTTTTGCACCCACCGGAAGCTGGCCGGACAATGCCAACCTTGACAAGGCGCGCCGCCTGCTGTGGCCGATCAAGCAGAAATATGGCAACCAGATTTCATGGGCGGACCTTTATATCCTGGCCGGTAACGTGGCGATGGAGACGATGGGCTTCAAAACCTTCGGGTTTGGCGGTGGTCGTGCCGATATCTGGGAGCCTGAGGAAGATATCTATTGGGGCGCGGAAGATAGCTGGCTGGGCGATATGCGCTATTCCGGCGAGCGTGAGCTGGAAAACCCGCTGGCCGCTGTGCAGATGGGCCTGATCTACGTCAACCCTGAGGGTCCGAACGGCAACCCCGATCCTGTCGCCTCTGGCAAGGATGTGCGCGAAACCTTTGCGCGCATGGCGATGAACGACTATGAAACCGTCGCTCTGACAGCGGGTGGCCACACCTTTGGCAAGGCGCATGGCGCGGGCGATGCCGCCCTTGTCGGCCCCGAGCCTGAGGCCGCACCGATGCATGAAATGGGCCTTGGCTGGATCAGCACCTATGGGTCCGGCAAAGGCGGTGATGCCATCACCAGCGGGATCGAGGGCGCGTGGAAGCCAAACCCGACAACATGGGACATGGGCTATTTCAAGGTGCTGTTCAAATATGACTGGCAACTGGTGAAAAGCCCCGCAGGCGCGCATCAGTGGCAGCCCATTGATTGCGAAGAAGAGGATATGGTCGTTGACGCCCATGATCCGTCCAAAAAGCATCCGCCGATGATGACAACAGCGGATATGTCGCTGAAAATGGACCCGATCTATGAACCGATCTCGCGCCATTTCTATGAAAACCCCGAAGAGTTTGCCGATGCCTATGCGCGGGCCTGGTTCAAGCTGACGCATCGCGATATGGGGCCAAAAGCACGCTATCTGGGTGATGAAGTGCCTGCCGAAGACCTGATCTGGCAAGATCCGATCCCGGCTGTCGATCATCCGCTGGTGGAGGCCTCCGATATTGCGGCGCTGAAGGCCAAGCTGCTGGCCTCGGGGCTGTCCGTCTCGGAACTGGTGATGACGGCTTGGGCCTCGGCCTCCAGTTTCCGTGGCTCGGATATGCGCGGCGGTGCCAACGGGGCGCGTGTGCGTCTGGCCCCGCAAAAGGATTGGGCGGCGAACCAGCCTGACGCATTGGCCAAGGCGCTGGGCGTGCTGGAGGGGGTTCAGGCGGATTTCAACGCCGCAGCCACCGGCGGCAAGAAAGTGTCACTGGCGGATCTGATCGTGCTGGGCGGCTGCGCGGCCATCGAACAGGCCGCAAAAGAGGCCGGCCACGATATCGAGGTGCCCTTTACCCCCGGTCGCATGGATGCCAGCCAGGAGCAGACCGATGTGGAAAGCTTTGAGGTGATGGAACCCATCGCGGATGGTTTCCGCAACTTTGCCAAGGGCGTCTATTCCGTCCCGGCCGAGGGGATGCTGATCGACAAGGCGCAGCTTTTGGGCCTGACCGCGCCGGAAATGACTGTTCTGGTCGGCGGTTTGCGCGTGCTGGGCGCAACGCATGGCGGCACAAAGCACGGTGTGTTCACGGATCGCCCCGGCACGCTGACCAATGACTTCTTTGTCAATCTGGTCGATATGGGCACGAAATGGGCACCCACCGACGACAGCGAACAGCAGTTCGAGGGCCGTGACCGCGCCACAGGGGCTGTGAAATGGACCGGAACGCGCGTTGATCTGGTCTTTGGGGCCAACACCCAGCTGCGCGCCCTGTCAGAGCTTTATGCGCAAGACGATGCCAAGGCGAAATTCGTGCAGGATTTTGTGGCGGCATGGACCAAGGTGATGGATGCAGATCGCTTTGACCTTTCTTAACGAGTGCTGCGGCACGGGGTGATCCCGCGCCGCAGGATGTACGAGTGAACGCGGCACGTCAGCGAAAGCTGGCGTGTCGTTTTCGTTTCGGGTGGTCGTGCCTGCACATAGGGCCGCATCTGTGCCATAGCCTTGCTGCCAGAGGCTTTACCCCGCGACCTGACAAGTAGTATGTGAAGGCAGATCAGAGTTCCGGCGCATGGAAGGCCGCAATGGAACCAAGGGGCAGGAGTAACAATGCTGAAGAATACTCAAGACTGGTTCCGCGACCTGTCGGCGCGGATGTCCGATCTTGCCCCTTACAGTCTGTTTCTGGTCATGCTGGGTGGTTTGAACCTGATGCCCTATGCGTTGCGGCTGCGCGTGGGAAGCTGGATTTTTTCCCGGCTTGTGGCCCCGCGCGCCGGTTATCTGACCCGCGTGCAGGACAATCTGCGCCTGATCTATCCTGACATGCCCGAGGACCAGCGCGCCCGCACCGTTGCGGCCACCCTGCGCAATATCGGCCGTATGGTGATCGAATTGCTGTCGCCCAAAGGGCTGCGCCGTCAGGCATTGGCCGCCCCGGTGCAGGGGCCGGGCTGGGAGGCGATGTTGCAGGCGCGCAAGGCCAATCGTCCGGTCATTCTGGTATCGGGGCATTTTGGCAATTACGATGTGATCCGCGCAGGCACCATCGCGCGCGGTTTTCGGGTGGGCGGCATCTACCGGGCGCTGAACAACCCGTGGTTCAACCGCTATTATCTGCGCAATATCAGCACGATAGGAGAGCCGCTTTTTGAACGTGGGCGGCGCGGGCTGGGCCAGATGGTGCGGTTTTTGCGCGAAGGGGGCACCGTGGCCATGCTGATTGATCAGCATATCCAAAAAGGAGAGCCTTTGGTGTTCATGGGCCAAACCGCGCTGACCGCGCTATCGGCGGCGGAGATGGCCCTGAAATATGATGCGCTGCTGGTGCCCTGCTATGGGATCAGGCGGGCGGATGGGGTGTCTTTTGATGCGGTATTCGAGGCCCCGATCCCGCATACAACTGCCATCGAGATGACACAGGCGCTGAATGACAGCCTGCAGGCGCGGATCGAGCAGAACATCGATCAGTGGTTCTGGATCCATCGCCGCTGGAAAGGGGGCATTCCGCATGTCTGACAGGACCGCTGCATGACAGGCTGGCGTGACCGGTTGCATAATTTCTGGATCGATCAGGGTGTGGTCCGTCGGCTGTGGAAAAACAGCGCTGAAATTGCCCCCGGCGTGTTCCGGTCGAACCAGCCGGATTACAAGCGGCTGGAGGTGTTGCAAAAACAGGGGCTGCGTTCTGTGCTCTATTTGCGCGGATCTACCAGCGGGGCACCGTTTCGCGCCGCGCAGCGGGCCTGCGCCTCGCTTGGTCTGGCCTTTCATATCCTGCATCTGAGCGCGCATCGCCTACCCCCGGCGGATAAGATCCTGACCCTGATCGCGCTGTTTCGGGACATTGAAAAACCGTTCTTGCTGCATTGTCGCGCGGGGGCAGATCGCACCGGCCTTGCCAGCGCGATTTACCTTCTGGCCATCGCGCAGCGCCCTGCGGCTGAGGCGCGGGGCATGCTCTCGGCGCGTTTCGGCCATTGGAGCTGGTCCTCAACCGGCGTGCTGGATCAGTTGCCGCGCGCGTTTGAGAAGGCCCATCAGGACAGTGGGATCGGGTTTGAGGACTGGATCAGAACCGCCTATGATCCGGATGCCTTGACGCGTGATTTTGCAACGCAAAGCCTGCTGCAGCGGATCAGGGCCGCGCGCGGCTAGGGCATATCGCGTTGAATGGACAGATAAAATCAAACGCGATCCGCTTTGAAGCGGAGCTGCTCTGTATCAAAGCCCAGCCCGATCCGTCCGGCCATCTTGCGAAAGCTGCGGAGCATCGCGACCCGGTTCAGCCGGGTCGAGGCAGATCTGAACGGCACCGCATGGATATCGCCAAACCCGTCAATCAGCACCCATTGCACGGCGTCACCGCGTTGACCCAGCACGATATTGGCCGCCGTCATATCGCCCGCCACAATCTGATGCCGGAACATGCGATCCGCGAACTGGTCCAGCAGATCGATCATGTCATCGGACAAAGGGCCATCGGCCGCGATGGATTTCAAGGTGCGGCCCAGCCTGTCACCGGGCAGGGTGATCCGCTCCACCGCCAGAACCGGGCCGATATCGGAATCGCAAAAGCCGTAAAGATTGGGGATCGGCAGATCGCTTGTCTCAACCCCGCGCAGGCGCGCCGTCAGATAGCATGCGCTTTCCTTGAAGAACGGGTGCCACAGGCTGCTTGGCGCCAGTTTGAGCATCAGGCGGCGGAAATTGCGCAGGTCTGACAGGGCCACCTTGATCGGTGCTCCATCATCCAGCCGCAGCGCGGCCCGAAGCGTTTTGGGCGCTTTGAACAAAAGGTAGGGATAGGCCGGATGATCATAGACAAGGCGGTCCTGCCCGTTGGCCACAGGGGACATCGCGGCCAGCGCCAGCGGGGCGGCGGGAAATAACATGTCAGGGGATGCCTGCTGTTGTGTCATCCGCCTGTGATCCTGTGCGGATGATCGGCGGCGTGGCGATACCCTTCCAGCAGGGCGCCCCAGTCAGGATCGCTCCAGCGCAGGGTGGGGAACTTGGCCTTTTCCTTGATCAGGGATCGCTCCAGCCGGGCCAGATTGTCCTGCCTCCAGCCCCCTGCTGCCCGGCGCTCGCATTTGTCGAAATCAATCAGCCAGATACGGCCTTGCCCGTCCAGCAGGATGTTGCGGCAATTCAGATCCGCATGGTGCACGCCTAAACGGTGCATCTTTGCGATAACTGCGCCGATCTGCATCCAATCGGCAGGGTTCAGCGGCGCGCTGCTCAGGCGATCCGCCAAAGTATGCGCATCCGCGATCCGCTCCATCAGCAGATCGGCGCGATACCAAAGCCCCGCCACGCTGCACCGCGCCGCAATGGGGCGCGGCACGGGCAGGCCATGATCATGCATCCAGCCCAGCAAGGTGAATTCCCGCATGGCGCGGCTTTTCCCAACCGGCTCGCGCAGGTAGCGATCCTTGATGATCCGGCCTACCATGCCGCCGCGCCAGTAATGCCGCAGCACCATGTCACGCCCCGCATGGCGCAGGAACCACGCCGTGTTGCGCCCGGTGGAGGTGCCTGTCAACTGTCCGGTCTTGTGCAGCCAGTCAGGATCAAACAGGCGCGGATCACATTCCGGCATCAGCGCCCTGTCATACCAGATGACATGCCCGTCCTGCGCGAGGGTTGCCACCTCAGCCATGTCGCCTCAGCGCCACAACGCGTCAACCCATGCCACGGGCAGCACGCGGCGATACCATTTTCCGCTGCGCCCTATGATCGCCTCTGGCGGGTTGGGCTTGCCATGAAACACCACGACCTTTGCGCCCTCGGGAATACGCGCAGGTTTGAAAAAGCCCATGATCCCGCGATGCATGCAATGGCGTTTGAAACTGACACACCACGCAGCGGGCCAATAGGTCATCCTGCCCTGCCGCGAGAAATAGCTGGTCACGAATTCCTGTTCATTGCGGTAATCGGCCTGCGCCGATGCCAGCGACCCTGCCAGATGCGTGATCAGATCGCCATGCGCACCCGCCGTAAAGCGGAACACCGATGTGTTGCCAGTCTCGTCGCGCTTGTCCCATTCCTTGATCACAATGAAATCCCCCGGCGGATCGAAAAAGTCATCCAGCGGGCCGGTGATCACGATATCCACGTCCAGAAACAGCGTGGGCCCCGTCAGATCATACAAAGGTGCTGCAAAGACCGTGACCTTCAGCCAGCCATGCAGGCGCGTCCAGCCGGTGGCCGCGTCAAATGCGGGGATGCCGATGGCGGGCAGGGGGTGCGTTTCGATCTGCGGGTCAATGCCGGTGCTGTCATCGGTCAGGCATACAAACCGATAGGGGCGTGACATGTTGCGCCGCACCATGGAGCACAGTTTGTTGACATAGTCAGGCCCGTATTTCGTGCCCCATTTGACGCAAATTATATTGACCGGATCCATCCAGATGCCTTTTGGCGACGCCACGGTTGATCACCGGGCCAATTGCAGGCTTGCAAATTGTCAGGTCTTGGCAGCCGTTGCAAGGCCAAGCGCGGGCATAGGGCCGGCTTTGGGCCGCTTGCGGCCAATTGCCCTTGCGCCGGAATTGCGGCACAGACAGGCCATAGCTGGCGCAGCAGGAGAGCGGCATGACCATCAAAACAGCAATCATCGGCCTTGGTATCATGGGGCGCCGCATGGCGCAGGAGATGCAGGATCATCTCGCCTTTGAACCGGCCTTTCTGTGGGACCCCAACCCTGAAACCGCCGCTTTGGCCCAAGCTGTCGCACCGGGTGGCATGATCGCGCATAGCGCCGAGGCCGCGATTGCGCAGGCTGATCTGGTCTATCTGGCCTGCCCGCCGGGGCCGCGCCGCGCCTATGCGCTGATGGCGGCCGCGCAGGGCAAGGCGCTGTTTTTGGAAAAACCCCTTGGCGTTGATATTGCAGCCAGCGCGGATCTGGTGCAGCGGATCGCGGCGGCGGGCGTGCCTGCGGCGGTGAATTTCACGCAGGCCACCGGACCTGCCCTGAACGGGATTCTGGATGATGCCCGCGCCGGGCGCATGGGTGATCAGGCCGGGATAGACATCGTTGTCACCTATGGGGCGTGGCCCCGCGCATGGCAGCAGGCGGCAGACTGGCTGCGCCTGCGCGATGAAGGCGGCATGACCCGCGAGGTGATCTCGCATTTTCTGTTCTTTTCCGAGCGCGTGCTGGGGCCTTTGTCGCTGGTATGGGCGCGCCCCAGCTATCCCGATGATCCGGCTTTGTGCGAAACCCATCTGTTGGCGCGGCTGGAAAATGCCGCAGCTGTGCCGGTATCCATCATGGCCAGCGTGGGCGGGGCGCAGCCGGACAGGCAGGAGCTGACCGTCAAGGCCAGCCTGCAAAGCCGCCGGGTGTCAGAGTTCTGTCTTGACAGCGCCTCAACCGGACAGGCGTTTGAACCCGTGGATCATGGCCCGCAGGGGCAGCGCGGTGCCGCGCTGGCGCAGCAACTGGATGATCTGGCGCTGATGGTCGCGCACCGGCCGCACCGTCTGGCCACGCTGGCCGAGGCGTTGCGCGTGCAGCACCTGATCGAGGCGATGTTGCAGGGAAAATCCTAAGCGCGCATTCTGCCCCTTCCCCCCTTGTCTTGGCGCGGTGACCGTGGAAGCCTGCGCCAAACCGATCAGGGAGGATCACCATGACCGATGCGACGAGCGATGCGATGACTGATGCGCGCCCCATCCTGTGGCAGCCAGATCCCGCGCGCGCGGACGCCACATCGCTGGCGCGTTTCATTCATTGGCTCAAGGCAGAGCGCGGGCTGGAATTTGCGGATTATCAGGCCTTGTGGGAATGGTCGGTGACCGATCTGGATGCGTTCTGGACCGCGATCATCGCCTATTTCGATCTGCCTGTGTCGGGCTGGTCCACGGTTTTGTCCGACCGCAAGATGCCCGGTGCGGAGTGGTTCCCCGGCGCGCAGACCAATATGGCCGGGCAAATCCTGCGTCATGCCAAAACCCGTGCAGGGCATGAGGCGATCATCCTGCAATCCGAAACCTTCGGGCGGCAGGTGCTGACATGGGATGACCTGCAGATGCGGGTTGGTGCCGCGCAAGCCGCGCTTGTTGCGATGGGCGTGACCAAGGGGGACCGCGTGGTGGCGGTTTTGCCCAATGCGGTTGAGGCATTGGTGGCCTTTCTGGCAACCACTTCCATCGGGGCTGTCTGGTCGCTATGTGCGCCGGATATGGGGCATGTGGCCATTCTGGACCGTTTCCGCCAGATCGAACCCAAGGTGCTGATTGCGCAGGATGGCTATATCCATGCGGGCAAGCAGGTGGACCGGCGCCGCGTTCTGGACGGGATCGCGGATGGCCTGCCGACGCTGCAGCACCGTGTGATGGTGTCAGCCCTTGCCGATCTGCCCCAAGGCTGGACAGATTGGGCCGCCTTGCAAGCCGCCCCCCAGACCCCGGTGATCCACCCGGTGCCGTTCTCGCATCCGCTATGGATCGTCTATTCGTCGGGCACCACAGGCAATCCCAAGCCGATTGTGCATGGCCATGGCGGTGTCATGCTGGAGGCGGCGAAACAATCGTTGCATCAGGACCTGACGGCGCAGGACCGCTACTCCTGGATGACATCGTCCGGCTGGATCATGTGGAACTCGCAATGGACGGCGCTGGGGCAGGGGGCCACGGTGGCACTGTTCGATGCCGCCCCCAACCATCCCGACATGCTGGAGGCGTGGCGCATGATCGCGCGCGAAAGGCTGACCTATTTCGGCGCGGGGGCTGCGTTTTTCATGGGGTGTCAAAAGGCGGGCATCCGTCCGGGGGCCGATCTGGACCTGTCCGCGCTACGCTCTGTCGGGGCAACGGGATCACCGCTCAGTCAGGAAGGGTATGACTGGGTCTATGCGCATGTGAAATCTGACCTGTGGCTGGCGCCGATTTCGGGCGGCACCGACCTTGCCGGCGCCTTTGTCTGCGGTAACCCGATGATGCCGGTGCGCGCGGGCGAGATGCAGTGCCGCGCGCTGGGCAATGCCGTGCGCGCCTTTGACGAGGCCGGACAAGAGGTGATCGGACAGGTGGGAGAGCTGGTCTGCACCGCGCCGCTGCCCTCGATGCCGCTTTATTTCTGGGGCGATGACGACGGATCGCGCCTGCATGACAGCTATTTTGATACTTATCCGGGGGTCTGGCGGCATGGCGACTGGATCGAATTCACCCCTGAGGGGGGATCTGTGATCTATGGCCGCTCGGATGCGACGATCAACCGCCGTGGCCTGCGCCTTGGCAGTTCCGAGATCTACCGCGCTGTTGAAGGGCTGGATGCGGTGTTGGACAGCCTTGTGATCGATCTGGAATTTCTGGGCCGCGACAGTTTCATGCCGCTTTTCGTGGTGCTGCGCGAGGGGCTGGTGCTGGATGATGCCTTGCGCGATCAGATCCGCCATGCCATCCGGCACGCGGTCTCGGCACGGTTTTTGCCTGACGAGATTGTGCAGATGGCCGAGGTGCCGCGCACGCTATCGGGCAAAAAGCTGGAAGTGCCGGTCAAGAAACTGTTGTTGGGGGGCGATCCGGCCACCGTGGTCAACCGGGACTCGATGGCCAACCCCGACAGTTTCGATGCCTATATCGCCTATGCGGCGCAGCGGGCGGAATTGAGCGGTTCGCCGCGATAATATAGGCGCGATGGATTACCCCCGCCCGAACAGGCAACCGCTGTGAATGCCGATCTGGATGCCCCAATAGGGG
>JBLRWJ010000074.1:0-13735 GCA_047921315.1 Rhodobacterales bacterium
ATTGCATCACCGCCAGCGGCTACAGCATCGGCGAGGAACTGGACAAGGTGACGCGTGAGGCGGATGGCAAGGTGATCCACACGGTCGCCAACCCGATCACCAAAACCGGCGGTGTTGTCGGCCTCAAGGGCAATCTGGCCCCCACAGGTGCCATCGTGAAAGTGGCAGGCATGAGCGAGGACCAGCAGGTCTTTACCGGCCCCGCCCGCGTGTTCGAGTGTGAGGAAGACGCCTTTGCCGCCGTGCAGCGCCGCGAATACAAGGAAGGGGAGGTGCTGGTCATCCGCAACGAGGGCCCCGCAGGCGGCCCCGGCATGCGCGAGATGCTGGCCACCACGGCCGCCCTGTCTGGTCAGGGCATGGGCAAAAAGGTCGCCCTCATCACCGATGGCCGCTTTTCGGGGGCCACACGCGGTTTCTGCGTGGGGCACGTGGGGCCAGAGGCCGCGCATGGCGGGCCGATTGCCATGCTCAAGGATGGTGACATGATCACGCTGAACGCGCTGAAAGGCGAAATCAGTGTCGCGCTGAGCGATGCCGAACTTGAGGCGCGCAAAGCAGACTGGAAAGGCCCGCGTGAGACGATCTATGCCAGCGGCGCTTTGTGGAAATACGCCCAGCAGGTTGGCGAGACCTATAAGGGCGCTGTCACCCATCCGGGCGGCAAGGCCGAAAAACACGTGTATATGGATTTGTAACATCCCGATCTGGCGGCCGATACGGGCAGGCGTCAGCCTGTCTCTGGTGCTGGCGCTGGCAGGCTGCCTGACGCCAACGGACGGGCCATCAAGCGTGCCCGTCCTGCGAAAGGCCGCTTTGGCAGGTGGAACGGTAATCGTGACGCCGCCACGCGGCTACTGTATCGACGCCAGCAGCGTCAGCGACCGGCAGGGCCGTGGTTTTGCCCTGATCGGTAGCTGCAATACCCTGACAGGCGCGGCCTCTGGCGTGTTCGTAGAGCCTGCGATCATCACGCTATCCGTCACAAAGGCGCAGAATGGCGATACCAAGACCGATAGCAGCACCTTCCAGACCGCGCTGGGCCGGGGCAGGATTTTGCGGGCGATCAACCGCGATGATCTCAGCCTGCTTCAGGTTGAAGGGGGTGCCACCATACCCCCAAGCGCGGATGAACGCCACTGGCGTGGCCTGATGCAGGTCAACGGGCAAGTTGTGGGGCTGGCGCTCTACGGGGCGGCTGATGGCCCGATGACGGGTGATCAGGGCATGCGCCTGTTGGTGGATCTGGCGGATGCGATCCGGCGTGATAGTCATGCCGCCGCGGTTGCGCGCCCGGCTACGAATGCGGCAGAATAGGGCAGGATTGCGTTTCCTGAATTGCGTGAATTAAGCAATAGGTTAAGTATTGTTTTGCCAGTTGGCGTTATGGATGCCGGTCAGACACCGCGCAGACACCACCCGACCCACAGCAAGGACAGGCCAAAGCAATGACAAGAAAGCCATGACAAGACTGGGCGGCAAGATGTTTCAGGCCATCGGATTTGCCCGCAGCCGCCGCCGCTGGGCCAATGCCGCACAGCTTGCCGGTAAAACAGACCTGTCCGAATTGCGCCTGCAACGACAGCGCGCCCGGCAATTGCGCCGCCATCTGGATGATCTGATCCATGTGGCCGAAAGCCGTCTGGCCTTGCCGATGATCGGCTCCACCGCCTTTCGCCGTCCGCATGGGTCAGACTGGGGCTGGCGGCCTGAATTGTGGCGCGGCCCGCTGCCGGTGCCCGGTCTGGCCTCGGTCGAAAGCAAAAGCATGCTTGGCGATGAGGTGACCCTGTTTCATGATTGTGACCGATCAGAGCTGACCCTGCGCCAGTTGCGCAACCGCCGGGAACAGGATCTGGCCCCCTTTGGCCTGCGCATGGATGTGTTCCGCTTTGACGGATCATTCCTGTCACTGGTTGTGGATCTGCCACCCGAGGCGATTGCAGGGCTGAAACGCCGGCATCTGATCCGCATGAACACCATCGTCGAGATGGAGAAACCGCTGGAGATTTTTGCCCGCCTCAATATCCGCCACGGTCCCAATACCGAACAGATCGTGCGCGAATTGCCGCTGCATGAAGAGGACATCATGGTCGAATTCGATCTGGCCTATTCCAGCATGAACGAGAAACGCGTTGAAAAAGCATGGGTCGATCTGATCTTTGAAGGCCCAGAGATGAACCAGATCACCCTGCGTGACCTGACCTTCAGCCGCAGGCCGCGCGCCGAATTGTAACCTCCTGCCCGGTCCAGGGGTGGCATGGCTGCCTGTCTGCGGCCCCATATCACTAAGGATGATCCTGTGAGCGATCTGACAGTCACAAAGACCCGCCTGTTCGAAGGTATCTGGGAAGGTATCGTGACAGGCACCCCCGCTGGCATCCGCCCCGCCATTGCCGTGACGCATCTGGAGCAGCCGGTGCCGGGGGCTGATCTGACAGAGGTGGTCGAGGCGGGCGGCTGGCTGCTGCGAATCCCTGTCCCGCGTGAGGCATTGAGCGATGGCATCCAGACCTTTCTGATCCGCAATGCCGAAACGGGCGAGACATTGGAAAGTTTCGCAATCCTCGCGGGTGAGGCGCTGGCCGATGATATCCGCGCCGAGATCGACCTGCTGCGCGAAGAACTTGACCTGCTCAAACGCGCCTTTCGCCGCCATTGTCTGGAAACCATGTAGCGGCACAGGATTGCTGACGCTGGGTTTCAGGTGACAAACAGCCCCCTTTCCGGTCTGATCGCCGAAAACGGGAGGCACCACATGACCGAATATCCCCATCTTCTGGCCCCGCTTGATCTGGGCCATACCACGCTGAAGAACCGCGTTCTCATGGGCTCGATGCATACCGGGCTGGAAGAGACGAAAGACTGGAACCGCGTGGCGGAATTTTACGCCGCCCGCGCGCGCGGTGGTGTTGGCCTGATGGTCACGGGCGGCATGGCCCCCAACCGCGAAGGCGGCGTCTTTCCCGGTGCGGCGGGTCTGTTTTCAGATGACGACATCGCCAATCACCGCATCGTCACCGACAGGGTGCATGACGCAGGTGGCAAGATTGCGATGCAGATCCTGCATGCGGGGCGCTATGCCTATAGCCCTGAATGTGTCTCGGCCAGCGCGGTCAAATCCCCGATCTCGCCGTTCCCGCCCAAGGAACTGGATGAGGCGGGGATCGAAAAACAAATCAACGATATCGCCACAGCCGCCGCCCGCGCGCGCGACGCCGGATATGACGGGGTCGAGGTGATGGGCTCCGAGGGGTATTTCATCAACCAGTTTCTGGTCACCCATACCAACAAACGCACAGATCGCTGGGGCGGCAGTTATGAAAACCGCATGCGCCTGCCCATCGAGGTGCTCAAACGCGTGCGCGCCGCCGTGGGCGATGATTTCATCATCATCTACCGGCTGTCGATGATTGATCTGGTGCCCAACGGATCAACCTTCGATGAGGTGCTGCAACTGGCCAAAGCGGTGGAGGCGGCGGGCGCCAGCATCATCAATACCGGCATCGGCTGGCACGAGGCGCGGGTGCCTACCATCGCCACCTCGGTGCCGCGCGCGGCCTTTGCATGGGTGACGAAAAAGCTCATGGGGCATGTGGGCATCCCTGTGATCACCTCGAACCGCATCAACACGCCCGCCGTGGCCGAAGATGTGCTGGCCACCGGCTGCGCTGATATGGTGTCAATGGCGCGGCCCTTGCTGGCGGATGCGGATTTCGTGGCCAAGGCGATGGCCGGCAGGTCTGACCGGATCGCGCCCTGCATCGCCTGCAATCAGGCCTGTCTGGATCACACGTTCAGCGGCAAGATGTCCAGCTGTCTGGTCAATCCCCGCGCCTGCCACGAAACCACGCTGGTGATCGCACCTGCCCCCTCGCCAAAGACCATCGCGGTTGTGGGCGCCGGTCCCGCCGGTCTGGCGGCGGCGCTGACCGCGGCGGATCGTGGCCACCGCGTCACGCTGTTTGACCGTGCGTCGCGGATCGGCGGACAGCTCAATCTCGCGCGCCAGATTCCGGGCAAGGAGGAATTCCACGGCCTTGTCGACTGGTATGAGGTGATGGTCGCGGATGCAGGCATTGATCTGCGGCTGAACACGCATGTCGCCGCCGATGACCTGACAGGCTTTGATGAGGTGATTATCGCCACAGGTGTCATCCCCCGCGACCCGGGCATCCCCGGTCAGGACCATCCCAAAGTCGTCAGCTATATCGATGTGCTGACAGGCAAGGCCCGCATTGGCAAGAACGTGGCCGTGGTGGGCGCAGGCGGTATCGGCTTTGATGTGGCGGAATATCTGGTCCATGAAGGGCACAGCCCCACCGAAAACCTGCCTGACTGGATGCGTGAATGGGGCGTCACAGATCCGGCGCAGGCGCGCGGCGGTCTGGCAGCCGAGGGGCCGCGCCCCGATGCGCCCGCCCGGCAGGTCACCTTGTTGCAACGCAAGGCCGAGCGCCCCGGCAAGCGGCTGGGAAAGACCACAGGCTGGATTCACCGCGCTGCCCTTCAGATGAAGCAGGTGCAAATGATCGGCGGTGTCAATTACGAACGTATCGACGATGATGGCCTGCATATCAGCCATGGCGTGGCGCGTGAAAATCCATCCGTGATTGCCGCAGATACCGTGGTGCTGTGCGCCGGTCAGTTGTCCGATCGCAGCCTTGCCGATACATTGGCAGCGCGCGGCCTCACCGCCCATATCATCGGCGGTGCCGATCTGGCCGCAGAACTTGATGCAAAACGTGCCATTGATCAGGGAACACGGTTGGCCGCCAGTCTGTGATCGGCGTTTCTTTTTGCCACAAATATCCTGGGGTCCGGGGCAAAGCCCCGGCTCTGCCCGCTTTGCAATGGCGAGGGTCCGGGCCATCGGACCAACCGCTTGCCTGTTTCCATGCCATTAACGATCCCTGACAATACCCTTATATTGTCCGCACCCTGCCCCAGTCATGCCCGATTTGGCCGCGATATCGGAAACAACAACGCAATCACAAGGGTATCGTGCATGGATCGTCTGACTGAAATGGAGGCTTTTGCCACGGTCGTGGATCAAGGTGGGTTCACCGATGCCGCCAAAAAGATGGGTATATCCAAATCTGCGGTATCCAAACATGTCTCCAGTCTTGAGGCCCGCCTTGGCGCGCGCCTGCTGAACCGCACCACGCGGCGGGTCAGCCCGACAGAAATCGGTCTGGCCTATTATGATCGCGCCCGCCGCGTGCTGAATGACGCGGGCGAGGCTGATGCGCTGGTAACGTCCATGCAATCCGCGCCCTCGGGATTGTTGCGGATCTCGGTGGCCACGGATTTCGGGGTCAATCACCTCTCGCCGGTTCTGGGGGATTTCCTGTCGGAGTTTCCTGATATCACCGTGAACATGGTGCTCAATAACCGCTATGTCGAACTGATCAGCGAAGGGTTCGACATGGCCGTGCGCATCGGCGAGCTGGAAGACAGCACCCTGCGCGCCCGCAAACTGACCGAAACAACCAAACGCATGATCGCCAGCCCCGGCTATTTCGAAAAATATGGCCGCCCGCAGAAAATTGATGATCTGAATGATCACAAACTTCTGCACTATTCCAACCAGTCCAACGGGAATGTCTGGAAACTGACAGCCCCCTCCGGCGAAAAGCGACAGGTCCGCACCGCAGGCTGGCTCAGCGTGAATGACGGGCAATCGCTGCTCAATGCCTGTGTGGCGGGGCTTGGCATCGCGTATCTGCCCAGCTTTCTTTATGCCGATGCCATGAACAAGGGGCTGGTTGAGGATGCGATCCCCGATCTGCCAGTGGAAACCCAAGGCATTTACGCGGTCTATCCGCCTGGCCGCTTTACCCAGCCCAAAGTGCGCGCTTTCATCGATTTTCTGGTCCATGCCTTTGCCGATAAAGGCCCGACCGAATGGTAAGGGGCTAGCAGCCCCAGCCATGGCAAGCCCGCCCGCGCCCTCGGTGCGGGTTTGTCATTTATAAGGGGTGATGTCCGAGAAATGCGCCCGCAGCAACGTCATCAGCCGCCGCTGCAACGGGCGATGGCGCTGGCGCAGGGGCAGGGCCGCAAAAACCGGCTGCGGGATGCGTGGCGCGCCCGTCACGGCATGGGCCTGCCCTGTCGTGATCAGGGCCTGCGCGGTATCCTCCAGCACATAGCCTGCCCCGTCCAGTGATAGGATCAGCCCCGCTACTGTCGCGCTTTGACCGCTTGACAGCGGCGCTGCCGTCAGATGCGGTAACAGGCCGGTATGGGCCGCGCTGAACGCGGGCGAGATATTGGCCCGTACATAGCGATCAGATGGCAGCGCGGCCAATGTTGTCGGAAAGGTCGCTATCATGCGATACCCAAGCTCTCCTATTGTTTCGAAATGCAGATCGGGTTGTGGCTTGGGTGTAAACAGTAGGGCCAGATCTAGTGCGCCGCTGATCAGATCGGCGCACATCTGGGCGGAAAAGTCAGCCTCGATATAAAACGCCGCTTCGGGTAATGCGGCACGGAACTGGCGCATCCAGCCGCCGATATGATGATCCGTCAGGTCGCGCTGCAACCCGATCCGCAGGGTCATGGCGCGGCTTCCCGATCCGGCAGTGTCCTGCAACGCCTCGGTCCAGCTTTGGCGCAACGCACGTGCATGCGGCTCGAACCGCAGCCCCTCGGTTGTCAGACCCGTGCCCGCGCGCGAGCGGTGAAACAAGCGACAATCCAGCGCCTTTTCCAGCGCGCGCACCCTGCTGGACACGGTGGATTGCGTCACGCCCAGCCTGTCAGCGGTGCGGTTGAAGCTGCGCGTTTCGCACAGATCAAGGAAAGTTTCCAAAAGCTCGGTTTGCATGATGCCACCTAATCGGTTTTATCGATTAATAAAGCCGATTTATTTGGATTGATAGAGGCCGCAACGCGTCCGATAGTCCGTCAAACAGATGACGGATGAAAGGGATGTCGCATGGCAGAGTTTCCAACGCAGGCAAGGGTGGTGATCATCGGCGGCGGGGTGGTGGGCGCATCGGCGCTTTATCATCTGGCCTTGGCGGGATGGACTGACTGTTTGCTGTTGGAGCGTAACGAGTTGACGGCAGGCTCCACATGGCATGCGGCGGGCAATGTGCCCACATTCTCGTCCAGTTGGTCGATCATGAACATGCAGCGCTATTCGGCAGATCTTTACCGGCGCTTGGGGGCCGAGGTGGATTATCCGATGAACTACCATGTCACCGGCTCGCTGCGTCTGGGCCATTCCCGTGAACGGATGCAGGAATTTGCCCGCGTGGTGGGGATGGGCCGCTATCAGGGGATGGATCTTGATCTGCTTGGCCCGGATGAGATGCGCGGGCGCTATCCTTTCCTTGAAACCCATGATCTGCAAGGCGCGCTTTATGATCCCAATGATGGCGATATCGACCCCGCGCAACTGACGCAGGCCCTGGCCAAAGGCGCCCGCCAGATGGGTGCGCGGATTGAACGCTTCTGCCCCGTCACAGCCGTGCGCCGCGAAGGGGACGAGTGGGTGATCGTGACACCCAAAGGCGAGGTGCGCTGCGAAAAGGTGGTGAACGCCGCAGGCTATTACGCACGAGAGGTGGGGGCGATGTTTGGCCGCGAGGTGCCGATGATGGTGATGAGCCATCAATATCTGCTCTTCGATGAAATCCCCGAACTGGCCGAATGGTCCAAGACCAATGCCGCCAAGCTGCCTTTGCTGCGCGATGTCGATAGCAGCTATTATCTGCGGCAGGAAAAGCACGGCTTCAACCTTGGCCCCTATGAGGGGAACTGCCGCGCCCATTGGATCACCCCCGATGATCCCATGCCCGAGGATTTCAGCTTCCAGCTTTTCCCCGATGATCTGGAGCGGCTGGAATGGCATATCGCCGATGCCATGGCGCGTGTGCCGCTGCTCGAACAGGCGGGCCTCAGCAAGGTGATCAACGGCCCCATCCCCTATACCCCCGATGGCAACCCGCTGATCGGCCCCATGCCCGGCCTGCCCAACGCGTTCGAGGCCTGCGTCTTTACCTTCGGCATTTGTCAGGGCGGCGGCGCGGGCAAGGTGCTGGCGGAATGGGTGACAGAAGGCGGCACCGAATGGGACATGTGGTCTTGTGATCCGCGCCGCTTCACGGGGTTCGAAGATCGTGATTACTGCATCGCCAAAGGGATGGAGGTGTATGGCCACGAATACGGGATGCATTTCCCGCAGGCCCGCTGGCCTGCCGGGGCAGACAAAAAGCTGTCGGCGCTGCATGGGCGGTTGCAGGACGCAGGTGCGCAATTCGGGGCCTATAACGGATGGGAACGCGCCAACTGGTTCGCGCAGGTGGGCGACGATACCACTTGGGAAGGCAGCCAGACATGGGACCGCAACGGCCCTTGGGCCGTGCGCGTGGCGCAGGAATGCGCCGCGGTGCGCGATAGCTGCGGCGTGATCGCGATATCAGGCTTTACCCGCCTGTCTGTGGAAGGGACAGGCGCGCAGGCTTTTGTGAACAGCCTTACCGCATCGCGCATCCCGCGCGTGGGGCGCATCGGGCTGGCCTATTTTGCCGATACCAAGGGCCGGATCGTGACGGAAATGTCGGTGATCCCGCGCAGCGCTGATTGCACATGGCTGATCACGGCAGGCGTGGCGCAATTGCATGATGGCGAGTTGCTGTCGCGCCAAGCGCCTGACGGCATCACCGTGCATGACCGTTCGGACAAATACGATTGCCTGCTGGTCACCGGACCGCAGGCGCGCGACATCCTGCAACCGCTGACCGATGCGGATTTGTCGCTGCCGTGGCTATCGGTGCAAGAGGTGCAGGTCTGCGGGGTGGAATGTATCCTGATCCGCGTCTCCTTCGCGGGCGAACTGGGCTGGGAGGTGCATTGCGTCCCCGATGATGCCCCCGCGATCTGGGATGCGGTCACAGGCGCGGGCGCCACACCTTTTGGCATGTTCGCGTTGAATTCCCTACGGATGGAAAAGGGCTACCGCGCATGGAAGGGCGATCTGTCCACCGATTACACCTTGCTGCAGGGCGGGTTGGAGCGGTTTATCGACTGGTCCAAGGATTTCCCCGGCAAGGCCGCCTTGATGGCCGAAAAACAGGCAGGCGTCACCAAACGCTTTGTGACCCTGACGGTGGATGCGGGCGATCAGGACGCGCCTTACATGTCCACCCTCTGGCATGACGGCCAGATTGTGGGTGAAACGACAAGCAGCACATGGGGCTTCCGCGTGGATGCCTCTGTCGCGCTGGGCATGGTGCGCGCTGATCTGGCATCGGCTGGCACCATGTTGGAGGTGGAGATTTTCGGCCAGCGTTATGCGGCGACCGTGCAGCCCGATGCCCCCCTGTGGGACGCCGCGAATGAAAGGATCAGGGCATGAGCCGGATCACCCTACTGGATGGCGGAATGGGTCAGGAACTGGTGCACCGCGCCGGGGACCGCCCTACGCCGCTATGGTCAACGCAGGTGATGGTGGACCATCCCGGCTTGGTGCGGGCGGTGCATGATGATTACTTTGCCGCCGGGGCCACCATCGCCACAACCAACAGCTATGCTTTGCACCGTGACAGGCTGTCCGGCACGCCGCTGGAGGGGCAGCAAGCCGCGCTGATCAACCTGTCTGTGTCCGAGGCGCAGGCGGCAAGGGACGCGCATGGCGCAGGCCGGATTGCGGGCAGCATCGGCCCGCTGATTGCCAGTTACCGCCCCGATATCCACCCCGCCCATGATGTGGCGGTGCCGCTTTATGCTGAACTGGCAAAGGGCTTGGCCAAGGGCTGCGATCTGCTGATCTGCGAAACGGTGGCCTCTATCGCCCATGCACGCGCGGCGCTGGAAGGGGCGTTGCAAGCGGGCCTGCCTGTCTGGCTGGCACTGACAGTGGATGATACGGATGGCACGCGCCTGCGATCAGGCGAGGCGCTGGCCGATGTGCTGGAGTTGATGCAGCAGGCCGGGGCGCAGGGGGCATCGGCGCTTCTGATCAACTGCTCCACCCCCGAGGCGATACCGGCGGCGCTGGACATTCTGGCGCAAAGTGGGCTGCCGTTCGGGGCCTATGCCAACGGGTTCACACACATCACCGAGGGGTTTCTGGCCGATAAACCCACTGTCGATGCCCTGTCTGCGCGTCATGATCTTGGGCCGGATGCCTATGCCGCCCATGCGATGGGTTGGATCGCACAAGGGGCCAGC
Source organism: Rhodobacterales bacterium (assembly GCA_047921315.1). Classification (GTDB taxonomy): domain Bacteria; phylum Pseudomonadota; class Alphaproteobacteria; order Rhodobacterales; family Rhodobacteraceae; genus Seohaeicola. The sequence continues at coordinate 10,186 of JBLRWJ010000074.1, forward strand.
ATCGTGGGCGGCTGTTGCGAGGTGGGGCCAGCCCATATCGCGGAAATCGCGCGGCAGTTGCGCGCCGCCGGGCATGAGGTGGTCTGATGGTTGATCTTCCCACGCGGGCACAGGCCGTGATCATCGGCGGCGGGGTGTCAGGCTGTTCGGTGGCCTATCATCTGGCAAAAGCGGGCTGGACCGATATCATCCTGCTGGAGCGTAAACAGCTTACCTCTGGCACCACATGGCATGCGGCTGGCCTGATCGGACAGTTGCGCGGCAGCCAGAACATGACGCGATTGGCGAAATATTCCGCCGATCTTTATGTCAAGCTGGAGGCCGAAACCGGCGTGGCCACGGGGATGCGGCAGACCGGCTCCATCTCGGTCGCGCTGACTGCACACCGCCTCGAAGAACTCCGCCGTCAGGCCACACTGGCGCGCGCCTTTGACGTGGATGTCGCCGAAATCTCGCCCGCCGAGATCAAGGCGATGTATCCGCATCTGGAGGTGGGCGATGTGCTGGGCGGGGTGCATCTGCCGCTGGACGGGCAATGCGATCCGGCCAATATCGCCATGGCTTTGGCCAAAGGTGCGCGGATGCGCGGCGCGCGTATTGTCGAGGGCGTCAAGGTCACGCGCGTCACCGATGATGGCACCCGTGTCACGGGCGTGGATTGGCAAACGGCCGAGGGGCAGGGCCATATCGCCGCCGATGTGGTGATGAATTGCGGCGGCATGTGGGGCCGCGATCTGGCCGCGCAATCAGGCGTCACGCTGCCGCTACATGCCTGCGAACATTTCTATCTGGTGACCGAACCTGTCGAGGGGCTGGGCCGTCTGCCCGTGCTGCGGGTGCCTGATGAATGCGCTTATTACAAGGAAGACGCAGGCAAGATGATGCTGGGCGCGTTCGAGCCAAAGGCGAAACCTTGGGGCATGCAGGGCATATCCGAGGATTTCTGCTTTGACAGCTTGCCTGAGGATTTTGACCATTTCCAGCCGATCCTTGAACAGGCCATGCACCGGATGCCGATGTTCCAGACGGCGGGGATACATACCTTTTTCAACGGGCCGGAAAGCTTCACCCCCGATGATCGCTATTATCTGGGCGAGGCACCGGAAAAGCGCGGCTACTGGATCGCGGCGGGGTATAATTCCATCGGGATCGTGTCCTCTGGCGGGGCGGGCATGGCGCTGGCGCATTGGATCACCGAAGATGCGCCGCCCTTCGATCTGTGGGAGGTGGACATCCGCCGCGCCCAGCCCTTCCAGCGCAACCGCCGCTACCTGCGTGACCGCGTGACCGAAACGCTGGGCCTGCTTTATGCCGATCACTACCCCTACCGTCAGGTGGCAACCGCGCGCGGCGTGCGCCGCTCGCCGCTGCATGGCCATCTGGCCGAAAGGGGCGCGGTTTTCGGTGAGGTGGCAGGGTGGGAGCGTGCCAACTGGTTCGCCCGTGACGGACAGGAACGCGAATACCGCTATGACTGGCACCGCCAGAACTGGTTTGACAACCAGCGCGCCGAACATATGGCGGTGCGGCAAGGCGTGGGCCTGTTCGACATGTCCAGCTTTGGCAAGATCCGGGTTGAGGGGCCGGGGGCGCTGCCTTTCCTGCAACGGCTCTGCGCCAACCAGATGGATGTGGAGGCGGGGCGCATCGTCTATACCCAGATGCTGAACGATCGGGGCGGGATCGAATCCGATCTGACGGTTACGCGCCTGTCGGAAACCGCGTTCCTGCTGGTGGTGCCTGCCGCCACCTTGCAGCGTGATCTGGCATGGCTGCGCCGCCATCTGGGCGATGATGTCGCGGTGATCACCGATGTCACCGCGGCCGAGGCGGTGCTGTGCCTGATGGGGCCAAAAGCGCGCGATCTGCTGGCCCGCGTCAGCCCCGATGACATGGGCAATGCGGCGCATCCCTTTGGTGTCGCGCGCGAGATTGAGGTTGGCATGGGCCTCGCGCGGGCGCACCGGGTGTCTTACGTGGGTGAGCTGGGGTGGGAGCTCTATGTCTCTGCCGACCAGGCCGCGCATGTCTTCGAGGCGCTGGAGGAGGCCGGCACCGATATGGGCCTGACCCTGTGTGGCCTGCACACGCTGGACAGTTGCCGGATCGAGAAAGCCTTTCGTCACTGGGGCCATGACATCACCGATGAAGACCATGTGCTGGAGGCGGGGCTTGGCTTTGCCGTGCGCAGCGCCAAGGGCGGGTTCATCGGGCGCGATGCGGTGCTGCGCAAACGTGAGGCGGGGCTGGAGCGGCGGATGGTGCAATTCCTGCTGCAAGACCCCGACCCGATGCTCTTTCATAACGAGGCTTTGGTGCGCGACGGGCAGATCGTGTCGATCATCACATCGGCCAATTACGGCCACGCTTTGGGCGCGGCTGTGGGCATGGGCTATGTGCCCTGCGCCGGGCAAAGCGCCGAGGATGTGCTGGCCTCAACCTATGAAATCGAAGTGGCGGGGCGGCGGTTTGCGGCAACACCGTCACTGGTGCCGATGTATGACCCCAAGGGCGAAAGGATGAAGGCATGACTGAACTGAATGTCGAAGGCTGCGCGCCAGAGCGTGCAAAGCGATCTGCCCTGCGGTCTGGCGGGCGGGCGGCGCGTGTGGCGGCGCGGGGCGCGCCCTTGGCTGAAAATCTGCGCCCTGTGCGCGCGGGCATGTCCGGCGGGCAATACAGGCCGCTGACGGAAGCGGGGATGCAGCGCATCCATCTGGCCGCACTGGATGCGCTGGAAACCATCGGTCTGGCCGATGCCCCACCAACGGGTGTGGAGATCATGACGCGGGCTGGCGCTGTGCTGGGCGATGACGGGCGCTTGCGGTTCCCGCGTGCGCTGGTCGAGGATATGCTGGCAATTGCGGCGCGCGATATCACGCTGCATGGGCGTGATCCGCGCCATGACCTGCAACTGTCAGGCTCTCGTGTCCATTTCGGCACGGCGGGGGCGGCGGTGCATATCGTCGATCTGGAAACCAACAGCTACCGCGACAGCACCGCGCAGGACCTATACAACGCGGCGCGGCTGACCCAGCATCTGGACAATGTGCATTTCTTCCAGCGCGCCATGGTCTGCCGCGATGTGATCGACAACTTCCAGATGGATATCAACACGCTCTATGCCTGCTGTGCGGGGACCACGAAACATGTGGGCACATCCTTTTCCGACCCCTCGCATGTGGATGGCTGTTTTGACCTGCTGCATATGATTGCAGGCGGCGAAGAGGCGTGGCGCGCAAGGCCATTCGTGAGTAATTCCAACTGCTTCGTTGTGCCGCCAATGAAGTTTGCCACCGAAAGCTGCCAAACGATGGAGGCCTGTATCCGCGCAGGCATGCCCGTTCTGCTGCTATCGGCGGGGCAGGCGGGGGCCACGGCGCCGGCACCGATCGCGCTGGCGATCGTGCAGGCGGTGGCGGAATGTCTGGCAGGTGTCGTCTATGTCAACGCCATGGCACCGGGGCATCCGGCGATCTTTGGCACATGGCCTTTCGTGTCAGACCTGCGGACAGGCTCCATGTCTGGCGGCAGCGCGGAACAGGCGCTG
>JBLRWJ010000075.1:0-13513 GCA_047921315.1 Rhodobacterales bacterium
TATCAGATCACTCGCGGCCAACCAGTTTCCACAGGCCGTTTTCCACCACCGAGATGGTGATGTCATTGGCGCCCTGATGGTTTTCTGGGGTGTATGTGATCTGCGTATCCAGCAGGTCGCTGTAATAGTCGATGCTTTCCATCGCCGCGAGGAAGGTTTCCTGCGTCAGGTCAGGACCGGCTGCTTCCAGCGCCATCACAACGGTTTCGGCGGCGTTATAGCCCAGCATGCCAAATCCGGTTGCGGGCTGGCCATAAGCCGCCTCATATTCCGCGATGAATTTGGCCGGTGCGGGATCATCGCGGCGCGCCTGAAGATCCACCCAGCCAGCAGCGGCATAAAGACCATCGGTCACACCGCCCGGCACGGCGGCCACGGCCTCAAGAAACCCGGCCGAGGTGGCAAGGAACTTGACATCCGTCCAACCCAACTGCTTGGCGGTGCCCACAATGGTGATACCCGCACGCACACCCAGCGCCATGGTCACAACTTCACACCCGTCCGAGCGCAGTTTCTGCACCGCGCCGACAAAATCCTGCTCATCCGGGCGGTGTGTGGTCTCTGAGACAAAGGTCATGCCCAAGGCTTCGGCCTGCTCTTTCGTGGCCTCAGAAATCTCCAGACCGAAATCGGTCGGCAGATACATGGTGCAGACTTGGGTCAGACCATATTCATTGGCCAGATAGCGCATGCCTGCAACGGTTTGGTCATAATAGCTGGAAAAGCCGATAAACTTGTTCTCGACCGGCTCTTGCAGCATCTCGCGTGCGGCGGTCAGCGGGTTGATGTTGAAGATACCTTTGGGGTCCATCAACTGGAACCCGGCAAGGTTATGCGGTGTGCCAAGGCTCAGGATATTGGCGAAGACGCGGTCACGGTTGACCAGCTTGTTATAAGCCTGTGTCGAGCGTGGCAGCTGATACTGGTGATCCTCGACCACAAAGCGGATCTGGCGGCCATGCACGCCGCCTTCCGCGTTGACCTGATCGAACTTGAGGTTCGCGCCATTGATGGCAGGCACGCCTATAGCGGCAAAGATGCCGGACAGATCGTTGACCGATCCGATCACAACCGAGGTATCGGTCACGCCCTGTGTTTGCGCCACAGCGGCCTGGGTCATCCCCATGGCAACTGCGCCGGCAAACAGCGATGTCATCATTTTCTTCATGTTTGGTCTCCTCCCAGAAACACCCCGATAGCGGGATTCATTAATACATATCATCAATCAACGCCTTGTGGCGTTTTTCCACAAAGCTGCGGCGCAGTTTCATCGTGGCTGTCAGTTCCTCGTCCTCGGCGGTCAGCAACACGTCGATCAGGCGGAAATCCTTGATCTGCTCGACGCGGGCGAATTCCTTGTTCACCTGATCCACCTCGGCGCGGATCAGATCGGTCACCGCCTCTGCGCGGCAAAGCGATGCGAAATCCGAGAATGGCACCTTGTTGTCCTGCGCGTATTTCTCGACATTTTCCTGATCAATCATGATCAGGCAGGTCAGGTATTTCCGCTTATCCCCGATCACCACCGCATCCGAGATATAATGGCTGAACTTCAACCGGCTTTCCAATTCGGCGGGGGTGATGTTCTTGCCGCCTGCCGTGATGATGATGTCTTTCAGGCGGCCGGTGATGGTCAGGAACCCGTCCTCATCAATGCGGCCAATGTCACCTGTGCGCAGCCAGCCATCATCGGTATAGGTTTCGGCGGTCTTTTCGTTGTTGCGCCAATAGCCCATGAAATTGTTCAACCCGTAGGTCTGGATCTCTCCGTCCTCGGCGATGCGCAGTTGCACACCCGGCACGGCGCGGCCCACGGTACCGGGGCGGTTGCCCTCTTCGGTGTTGACGGTGGCAAGGCCGGCATTTTCGGTCATGCCGTAGCCTTCCAGCAGCGGCACCCCGATGGCGCGATACCAGTTCAGCAGCGCAGGGCTGATCGGTGCGGCGCCGGATGTGCCTTGGCGCAAACGGTCCAGCCCCAGCATCTGGCGCAGGTTGCGAAACACCATGACATCGGCCAGCCAATACCCCGCCTTGGTGATGATCGGCACCGGCTTGCCCTCGCGGATCAATTCGGCACGTTTCATACCCACGCCCAGCGATGCCTTGAAGGCCAGCTTGCCGATGGTTGTCGCCTCCATCGACAGAACGGTCACGCGGGAATAGACCTTTTCCCACACCCGCGGCACGGCGGTAAAGACATGCGGGCTGACCTCGCGCAGATTGTCGAACACTGTTTCAGGGCTTTCGGCAAAATTCACCGTGGATCGCACGGCAAGCGGGAAATAGATCGAACTGTCCCGCTCAAGGATATGGCAGAGCGGCAGAAAACATAGCTGTTCGGCGCTGGAATCGGTGGGCAGGGCACGAATGCCGCCCTCAACCGCCGCCATGATGTTCTCATGGCTCAGCATTGCCCCTTTGGGTGCGCCGGTGGTGCCGGATGTATAGATCAGCAGGGCAATATCACCGGCCTTGGTCTTTTCGATCTCGGCCTCGAACAGGTTGGGGTGCTCGGCCAGATGTTGCCGTCCCAGCGCGTAAAGCTGTGGCAGGAAGATAAAACGGTCACCTTCCAGATCATGCAGACCCTCATCCTCAAGGATGATCACCTTTTCCACACGCGGCGCGCCATCAGGGATTTCCAGAAACTTGTCGAGCTGTTCTTCGTTTTCGACGATCAGGAACTGGCTGTCGCTATCGGTCAGGATATAGGCAAGCTGGCTGGCACTGTCGGTGGTATAGACCCCCGACGAAATGCCGCCCACGCATTGGATGCCCATATCGGCATAAAGCCATTCCTTGCGATCCTCCGACAGGATCGACACGGTGCGCCCACGTTCCAGACCCAGCCGTTTCAGCCCCAGCCCGATCAGGCGGGCATGGTCCCAATAATCGGTCCAGCTATAGGCTTTCCAGATGCCCAGATCCTTTTCGCGGTGCGCCGTGCGGCTGCCCAGCGTGGCGCAGCGTGACTGGAACAAGGCGGGCAGAGTGGCACAGCCATCAATCACCAGCGGGCGCTGGCCGGGGGTCGCGTTCAGCGACACACCGTTGATCACCACTTGCTGTTGGATGGGGTCATGTTTGGTCATGGCGTTATCTCCATGTTTTCTTGCGCTTCCAACGGCGTTCGCCGCGTGCGCCATCGGTGTCATGGCCCAGATAGAAGCTTTGGATATCCTCGGACGCTGCCAGACGATCAGCCGTGCCTGACATCACAATCCGGCCCAGCTCCATCACATAGCCATCATCGGCCAGATCCAGCGCCACAGCGGCGTTCTGTTCGACCAGCACCATGGTCACGCCTTCATCTTTGTTCAGGCGCTTGAGAATGGCAAAGATTTCCTGCGTCAGCAGTGGTGACAGACCAAGGCTGGGTTCATCCAGCAGCATGATCTTGGGCCGCAGCATCAGCCCGCGCCCGATGGCCAGCATCTGTTGTTGCCCGCCAGACAGGGTGCCCGCCTCCTGATTGCGGCGCTCGGCCAGAATCGGGAAATAGTTGAATACCAGATCACGGTCACGGGCAATCTCGGCGCGGTCTCTGCGGGTATAGGCCCCCAGCGCCAGATTTTCCTCAACCGTCAGCAGCGGGAACACCTCGCGCCCTTCGGGCACATGCACAATCCCGGCGCGCACCACGCGGTGCGGCTCCCAGCCCTGAATCTCTTGGCCTTCAAAGATGATCTTGCCTTTTTCGGGGTCCATGATCCCGGAAATCGTCTTGAGCAGGGTCGTCTTGCCTGCACCATTTGCCCCCAGCACCGTCATCACACGGCCCTTGCGCACCTCAAGGCTGACACCCCGGATCGCCATGATCGGGCCATAGAATGTTTCAAGGTTGCGCACTTCTAGCAGCAGGTCACTCATGCCACCTTACCCCCTTTGCTGACGGCATTGGTGCCCAGATAGGCCTCGATCACCTTTGGATGTGATTGCACCTCGGATGGGGTGCCCTCGGCCAGTTTCGCGCCATCGGCCAGCGCCAGAACGCGGTCACAGACCTTGCTGACCAGCCCCATGTCATGTTCCACCATCAGCACGGTGATCTTCATGTGGCGGCGGATATCATCAATCCACCAGCGCATGTTCTGCGTTTCCTCCACCGACAGGCCGGATGCGGGTTCATCCAGCAGCAAAAGCCGAGGCTTGGAGGCCAGGGCGCGGCCCAGTTCAACGACCTTGCGCACACCGTAAGGCAGGCCCGCAATCCGGCTGTTGCGATAGGGCTGCAGATCCAGAAAATCGATCACCTCTTCAACGGCGTGGCGATGCTCCCGCTCCTCGGCGCGCACTGATGGCAGGTGCAGCATTTGCGAGATCATATTGGTCTTGCGGTGCCGATGCCGCCCCACCAGCAGGTTTTGCAGCACCGTCGCCTGATGGAACAGCTCGATATTCTGAAATGTCCGCGCAATGCCCAGATTGGGCACATCATGCGGTGTCATCTTCAGAACATCCTGACCATCAAAGGTGATTGACCCGTTCACAGGTGTGTAAAAGCGCGAAATCAGGTTGAACACGGTCGATTTGCCCGCCCCGTTGGGGCCGACAAGCGCAAAGACCTGCCCCTCCTCAACCGCCATCGACAGGTTGTTGACCGCCGTCAGACCGCCGAATTTCAGTGTGACACTGTCAATTTCCAGCAAACTCATCTCAGCCGCTCCGTCTTCAGATAGCTTTTCTGCCGCTTGAACATGTCCTTTCGGGCAAAGGGGAACAGCTCAAGGAAGGTGCGGATCTTGAGCCATCTGCCATAAAGGCCCATCGGCTCGAACAGGATGAACAGGATCAGGATCACCCCGAACACCCCCGATTCCAACCCCGGAATGGCAACGCCACGCCCCATCATATCGGTCGTCATCGACAGAACCTGCGGCAGGAACGCAATCACCACCGCGCCCAGAAACGCCCCGTGGATAAACCCAAGCCCGCCCACAACGATCATCATCAGCAGTTGGATCGACAACAGGAACGAAAAGCTTTCATTATTGAACGCGCCCGCAAACAGGCCCATCAGCGCACCGCCCAAGCCTGTGATCGCGCAGGAAATCCCGAATGCGATCGTCTTGGTCTGCGCCACATTCACGCCCATAGCCTGCGCCGAAATCTCGCTGTCGCGCACGGCGGCAAACGCACGGCCCAGCGGCGCCCGCAACAGGTTGCGATAAAACAGCGTCACCATAAGGACCACCGCAAGGGTCAGGTAATACCATTCGATCGGGTTGTTCCAGCGGTTGATCTCATAGCCGAACAGATCAATGGGCGGGGACATCTTGCCGTTTACACCACCTGTCCAGACCTTCAGCAGCACGATGATATCATCCGCCAGAATAGCCAGCGCCAGCGTTGCAATCGCCAGATAGACCCCGTGCAGCTTTAACGCGGGAATGGCGATCAGCGCGCCGACAATGCCGGTGATGATCCCTGCCAGCAAAAAGGCCGCAACGAAGGGCACGTTGGCCTCCATCATCAGCACGCAGGAATAACACCCCAGCGCCATGAAGGCCGAATGCCCAAGGCTCACCTGTCCGGTCTGTCCGGTCAACAGCATCAGCCCCAGCCCGGCAATGGCCCAGATCAGAACATTTGTCGCCTCACCCAGAAAGAAAGGGTCAATGATCAGGGGCAGGCACAGCGCCAGCAGCAGCAAAGCCGCATAAAGGCTGAAGTTCCACCAGTCGGGAAACAACCGGATGTCCTGATCGTAATCTGTCTTGAAATGGAATTTCATCTGCTCAGACCTTCTTCGCTCGGACCTGCGCAAACAGGCCATGGGGGCGGAACAGCAAAACCGCGATCAGCAGCGCATAAGGGGCAATCTGGCTCCAGCCGGGGGGCAGATAGCGCGCGGCAAAAGGCTCGATCACGCCCACGATCAGCCCGCCCAGCAGCGCACCGGGCAAGCTGCCAAAGCCGCCAATAACGGCTGCGGCAAACGCCTTGATCCCGATGAATCCGGCACTGGGGTCCAACGCACCCTTGGAGGCATACAAAATCCCCGCCACAGCGGCCACAATGCCTGCCAGCGCCCAGACAAGGCCCTGAATACGCTTGACCGGAATGCCCATGTAATAGGCCGCCATCTGGTTCTGGCTGGCCGCTTGCATGGCCAGACCCATCTTGGTGCGCTGGAAAAACTGCCAAAGCAGGATGGTCATGATGATCGTCACGATGATCACGGCCACATCGGCCAGACCCAGCACCAGATCACCCACGCGCACATCGCCCAGCGCAAGCGGAGAATGCAGCGAATGCGGCTCATGCCCCCAGATTTCGCCAACGGCAAAGCGGATCACAAAGCCCAGCGCGATGGTCACGATGATCACCGCCACCTGACTTTGCCCAAAGACCGCACGCAGGACGACCAGATCCAGCAGATATCCCAGCGCGCCCATGATAATGAACACAAGCGGCAAGGCCAGCCAGAACGGAATACCCATAAACTGGGGATTAACCAGACCAAGCGTCACGAAAGCGCCCAGCATCATGAAGTCGCCCTGGGCGAAATTCACCGCCTCTGTCGCCTTGTAGATCAGAACAAAGCCAAGTGCGATCAGGCCGTAAACACAGCCATTCGCAAGCCCGCTGATCAGAAGTTGCATAACCTCCACGCGATCCTCCCTGTTATGCGGCCCCGGCTTTGGCGCTGGGTGCCCCGGCTTGATGCCGTTCTTGTGATGCCCAGCGCCATGCCTCCTCCAAAAGGTGTGGCGCGGGGGCCGGGGCTGCAGGGTCTGCTTTTGGGGCAGACAAGGCCGTAGCAGCCGCGGCTAGCACCTAACACTTCATGTTTACCGAATTGCGTCAACAGCTTTGCCCGCCCCTGACGCAGCGGAATGTAATTTTTCGGGATATAATTCTGCAATGCGGACAAAAAAGTGACAGGACGACCAGTTCAGCGGTCGTCCTGCGGCAAAGATCAGATCATTGTGCGCTGGTCAGGCCTTTGGTGCAAACCGCACAGACACCTGGCCGAATGGCCCGAAATCCGCTTTGATATCACTGCCGGGCACACATTCCACCGGGCGGATAAAGCTGCCGGACAGGATGATCTGCCCCGCCTCGATGCGTTGATCATACAGCGCCATGCGCTGCGCCAGCCAGACCACAGCCTGTACCGGATCATTCAGCACGCCGGCCCCCAGCCCGGTTTCCTCCACCGCGTCATCGCGGGTCAGGATCGCGCCTGTCCAGCGCAGATCAAAGGAATCGATGGCGTGACGCGCCGCACCCATCACAATCCCCGCATTGGCCGCATTGTCCGATATCGTATCCACAATGCCACGCGCCTTGCCCGTATCAGGATCAACCCGCAGCACCCGCGTATCCAGAATCTCCAGCGCAGGGGCGACATAATCCGTTGCGGCCACCACATCGGCCCGCGTTACGCTGTCACCCGCCAGCGGCGCTTTCATGACAAAGGCAATCTCGGCCTCCACCCGTGGCTGGATAAAGCGGCCTGCAGGTATAACCGCACCATCCGCAAACAGCATGTCATCCGTCAGAACGCCGCTGTCGGGGATGTCGATACCCAGCGCCGCCTGCATCGCCTTGGAGGTCAGCCCGATCTTCCAGCCGATCACCCGCCGCCCCGCCGCCGCGCGACGCGCCACCAATGCCTTTTGCACGGCATAGGCATCATCCATCGTCATGCCGGGATAGGCCAGTGACAACAGACCAATCTGGCGGCCCGTCGCCTCGGCTTGAAACAACGCCTCGGCGGCGGCGGTAATCTGCTCGGCTTTCATCCTTCATCCTCCACGGTGTTGCGCAAAATACCGATGCCTTCGGCCTCCACCTCGATCACATCGCCTGGCACCAGATAACGCGGCGGATCAAACCGCGCGCCCGCTCCTGTCGGCGTGCCTGTGACGATGATATCGCCCGGAACCAGCGTGGTGAAGGTCGAGATATAGGCGATCTGCCGCGCCACCGGAAACAGCATCCGGCCCGTGCGATCATCCTGCCGGACCTCGCCATTCACGCGGGTCTGTAAATGCACATCCGTGATCTGGCGATGATCGGTAAACGGCACCAGCCAAGGCCCGATCGCGCCGGACCGGTCCCAGTTCTTGCCCTGCGTCACATTGAATTTCGCATGCCGCACCCAATCGCGCAGCGTGCCCTCGTTGCACAGGGTCAGCGCCGCGATATGGTCCAGCGCCTGATCTTCCGCGATACGCCGCCCGCCTTTGCCGATCACCACAGCAATCTCGCCCTCGTAATCCAGTTGCGGTGTCTCGGGGGGCCGGATCAGCGCCTGCCCATACCCGGTAAAGGATCGCGCAAAGCGGATGAACAGCGACATGTGCGGCGGCGCCTCTTGCCCGTCCTTATATTCGGCGTTGCGATCGGGGAAATTGACGCCCACACAAATGATCTTCTCCGGCGCGGGGATCGGGATGTCATAGGTAAATTGGCCCGCCGCGTGGCTGGCCGCGCGGCCCTGCGCCGCCGCTTCCAGTGCGCCCAACCCATCCGCTGCGATCACTTCGCGCAGGCTTGGCCATTGTACAAACTCCCCCGAAAGGGCCAGAAACCCGCCCTCGACCACAGCGCCATAAAGCTGCTGCCCCCCTGCCGTCACCGTCGCAAACCGCATCGCCACCGTCCCCCTGTTTCTTCTTGCCTTAAATATCCAAATTACGCGGTATCAGGGGGCGATAATCGGCTGCGCTTTTAATGCCGCACCCACCACATCCACCCCCTCGAACAGGCTGCCCTCCTCGAACCAGCTGCGCGGCGCGGGTGCGCCCCACAAAGTCTGGCGCTGCGGGTCGGTCAGGCTCCACCTGATCGGCTCCAGATCGGGGTCAACCGTCTGGTAGTCCGAGCAGTAGATCTCGATCCGGTGGCCATCCGGGTCACGGATATAGAGGAAGAACGCGTTGGAAATCCCGTGCCGCCCCGGTCCGCGTTCGATATTGCTGACATATCCGGTGGTCGCCATCAGATCCAGCAGGTCGATGATGTTCAGCGGCGTCGGCACCCAGAACGCGGTATGGTGCAGGCGCGGGCCGGTGCCGTTGGTAAAGGCCACGTCATGCACGCCGCCCTTGCGATGCATCCACGCGGCCCACAAACGTCCGCTTTCATCATCCTCGGTATATTCGGTCGTGCGAAAGCCCAGTTCCGTATAGAATGCCACGCTGGCATCGACATCGCTGGCGAACATGTTGAAATGGTCAATCCGCAGCGGCTTGACGCCCTTGTACAGCGCATATTTCTGGTGGATCGGCGGCAGGCGGTCCATCTGGACATAAAACTCCAGCGGAATCCCCGTGGGATCACATGTCCTGAGGGTTTGCCCCATAAAGGGACGCTCCACCCATTCCACGGGCAGGCCCTTGGCGCGAAAGAACGCCTCGGCCTTTTCCAGATCGGGGGTATCATACAGCTTGAACCCCAGAACCCGTACGCTGGCCACGGCAGACTGGTGCAGCACGATGCAATGATGCCCGCGCTCCTCCATCGCGCGCAGATAGATGGTGTTTGCATCCTCATGCGTGACCTGCAGGCCCAGCGTATCGACATAGAACGCACGCGACGCTGTCAGATCGGTCACGCCGTAGGCGACATGGCTCAGGCGGACGATGTTGAAAGGCGGGTACAGGACGGGGGCGGGAACGGGCATTTTGAAACCTCCTGCTCAGGCGCCAAGGCGCGGGATGGGATGCTGGCCGATGGCCAGACCGATATGTTTTTGTTCCATGTAGAAATCAAACGACCAGTCGCCGCCATCGCGCCCGATGCCGCTGGCCTTGACCCCGCCAAAGGGCGTGGGCAGGTGGCGCACGTTTTCGGAATTGACCCAGATCATCCCCGCCTCCAGCGCATCGGTCACACGCAGCGCGCGGGTCAGATCATTGGTCCAGACATAGGCGGTCAGCCCGTAGGCCACATCATTGGCAATTTCCAGCGCCTGCGCCTCGGTCTCAAAGGCGATGGCGGTCAGGACGGGGCCAAAAATCTCTTCCTGCGCGATCCGCATATCGGGGCGCGCGTGCGTGAACAGGGTCGGGCGCACGTAATGGCCCGCCTGGTCCAGCGCCGCGCCGCCTGCGGCAATCGTCGCGCCATCGCTGCGGGCGATGTCGAAATAGCTGCAGACCTTGTCAAAATGCACCTTGTGGATCAGCGGCCCTATTTCCGTGGCAGGGTCCAGCGGATGCCCGACGCGGATGGAATTGACCCGCGCCACCAGCTTGGCGGTGAAATCATCCGCAATCGTTGACTGCACCAACAACCGCGAGGAAGAGGTGCAGCGCTCGCCGTTCAGCGAATAGATCATGAAGATGGCCGCATCCAGTGCGCGGTCCAGATCAGCATCGTCGAATACGATGACCGGGTTCTTGCCGCCCAGTTCGAAATGCACCCGTTTGAGCGTATCCGCCCCCTGTTTCATGATCATCGAGCCGGTCCTGCTTTCACCGACAAAGGCTATCGCCTTGATATCGGGATGCTCGGTCAGGGCGCGGCCCGCTTCCTCGCCCAGACCGTTGACAAGGTTCCAGACACCGGGCGGCAATCCGGCCTTTTCGGCAATCTCCATCAGGATGCGGGCGGTCACGGGGCTGAACTCGGCCGGTTTGTGCACCACGGTGCAGCCAGCGGCCAGGGCGGGCGCGATCTTCCATGTGGACAGCATGAAGGGCGTGTTCCACGGCGTGATCACCCCGACAGGGCCAATCGGTACGCGGGTGGTGATATTCATCAATGTGGGTGAGGGCAGATGCTGCCCGTCGCGCGCCGATGTGGCCTTATCCGCGAAGAAGCGGAAATTCTCGGCCCCGCGCAGCGCGGCCTTGGACATGAAGCGCAAGGCCTGTCCCGTATCCCAGCATTCGGCCAGCGCGATCTCTTCGGCGCGGGCCACGATCCCGTCAGCGATGCGGTGCAGGATCTTCTTGCGCGCGGTTGCCTCCATATCGCGCCATGCAGGAAAAGCGGATTTGGCGGCGCGGGCGGCGGCATCGATATCGGCAGCCGTGCCGCGCGCCACCTGACAGATCAGGCTTTCATCAACGGGGGAATGATTGTCGAAGCTGCGCCCGTCCGAGGCAGGGCAATCCTGCCCGCCGATCCGGTTCATCACGCCGGTCGCGGCGATCCGGTCCAGAATGGGGCGCAGCTTGGCAAGGTTTGCATCAAGGGCGGTTGTATCGGGGGCGGAATCGGGCATCTGGTCAGCCTTTCGGATTGGTGGCATCGGGCGCGTCCAGATGGTCGCGGATCGAGCCGGATTTGGGCGACAGGGCAGGGTCGATATCGCGCATTTCAAATGACAGCGCGAGCGAGCGGCGCGCCATGAGCGGGGCCACGCAGGCCTGTGCGGCGGCAAATATATGGGCGGTGGCGCGTTCCCGCGTTGCCAAATCGCGCCCGCCCCGTAGCCGGACCGAGATATCGATATAGGCGTGATCGGGGGTGCCATCCGCGATGCTGACATGGCTGGCCGCAAAGGCGCGCACCCGCACGCCCGCGACAGGGAACTCTCCGGTTTCGATGGCGGCGCGGCGGAGCGTGTCGCATAACGCTGCTATATCCAGCTCTGCCTGAAGATTGGGCGAATAGTCGATACTGATATGAGGCATGGGCCCCTCCCTGCGCAATGCAATTAACAAGTTAACTACATTGGGCGCAAGGTCAAGTCCCAATATTGCACCGGGCGCAAAAGCGGGGCAGACAGTGAGGCATGAATGATAATCACGCCCCAGTGCCCGAAACAAACCGATCCCTGCCTATCGCCTTGCTGCGGGCGCGCGAAAAGGTGATGGGCCCGATCCGCGCCATGCTGGCCGATGTCGGCGTGACCGAACAACAATGGCGCGTGCTGCGGGTGCTGGCCGAACGCGGCACGCTGGACCCGACCGAGATTGCCGATCGTTCCTGCCTGCTGATGCCCAGCCTGACACGGATCTTGCAGACATTGACCGCCAAAGGGCTGATCAGCCGCGAGGGGCACCCCACGGACCGGCGGCGACAACTGGTGACGATTACACCCGCCGGACGTCAGCTGATTGCGGACAACTTGCAGGAAAGCCAGCGGTTGAACGCATGGCTGCGCGAGAGTTTTGGCGATGACAAGCTGGAGGCGTTGCTGAACCTGCTGAACGAGTTGGACGCGCTGGAGCGTGATACGGGCCGCTGAAGCGCGGTGGCTCTGCCAGTGTCAATTTGTAGAGGGGGCTCCGCCCCCGGCCTGCGGCCTCCCCCGGGATATTTTTGGCAAAAAGAAGCGGCGCGTCAGGTTTTGATCAGGCCGCGCGCCACCCAGTCATCGAAGATGTCCAGTACCTTTGCGGTAAAGCCTGAATCGTTGATATGGCAATCCAGCGGGTGCAGCGTGGTGTTGGCGGGGATGGCCTGTTCCATCGCGGCGCAAAAGGCCTGCAAACCTTCGCCGTCATGCAGCGGGCCTTCGGGCCTGTCCCATTCGTTGCAGCCGCCACGCGGCAGGATGAAGGCTGAGGGGCCGGTTGCCAGCGCCAGCTTTTCCGCATAGAGCGCCGCGATTTCGCGCCTTTCGTCAGCGGTCAGGATTGTCGAGGTCAGCAGGCGGTTGTGGTCATGCGTGGGGCGGCCCTGCAGGCGCGGCGGGATCGGTTGCCAGCCGATCAGATCCACCAGATCATAGCAGGCGGGCGCCACGATCTGCGGGATGCCGCGACGGCCTGCATTGGTCATCCGGTCGGCCCCTGCGGAAATACCGGACCCCATATGGTGGTTGACGATTTCCTGCGTGGCAAAATCCATCACACAGGCAAACGCGCCCTCGGCTGCCAGGGATTCAAACGCCCGCCCGCCCATGCCTGTGGCGTGGAACACCGCCACCTCAAAGCCGCGATCCTCCAGCGCCGGTTTCAGATGCACCATGTAATGCAGGATGGTCTTGCCAAAGCTGGTCATTCCGATCAGCGGGCGGTCGCGGCGCGGCGGCTCGACCGCGCGGGCCGCCCCGAGCACCGCGCCCGCTGCTTGACTGAGCGAGGATTTGCAGACTGCGTTCAGCCCGTAAAGTCCGCCTGCCCAGAGGATCATCTGCACATCCGCCGCAATCCGTTCAGGTGGCAGCATGGCAGAGAAGCTGACGGTGGAGACGATATATTTCGGCACGCCCAAGGGCAGTGCTGCGCACAGATCCAGCGCCAGATCGGTGCCCATCGTGCCGCCCAGCACGATTACCCCGTCGATCCGGCCATCCCTGTGCAACCGGCGCGCCAGCGTTGCGGCCCCTTTGGCCATGATCTGCATCGCCACATTTTCATCGCCGCTGTCGATGGCGGTCTGGATCGTGCTGCCGCCTGCCTCTGCCACCTGATGTTTCGAGATATCGGTTGGCGTTTTCGGATCACCCAGAACCGAGACATCCATCGACATGACACCGCCGCCCTGTGCGCGGATACGGTCAGAAAGATAGGAGAGTTCGTCATCCTTGGTGTCATAGGTGCCGACAACGAGGATGGTCTTGTCTGGTGCAGTGGTCATTGGGGCCTCTTGATCTTAG
>JBLRWJ010000076.1:0-13081 GCA_047921315.1 Rhodobacterales bacterium
ACTGCCACGCCGCACAACTCCCCATCGCCCTGCCGGCCGTGACAATCGCCGATATAGAAATACGCCCCCTCCCGCTGGACGGGGAAATAGATCACCGCGCCCGGGGCCACATCGGGCAGGTCCATATTGCCGCCATAGTAATCAGGCACCAAGGATGAGATCGCCTCGATCTCGGGGGAGACACCCATGGTGCCGACAAACGGCTCATAGGGCAGGGTGATCCTGTCCGAGAATTTTACACCATCCGGGGTCACGTCCATCTTTTTCACACGCTCGGCAAACGGCGCGTTCAGATGCGTCAGGCTGGAGGCGACAAGGCCGCCAAAATCGGGGATCAGCGCGGTGGTGCCCGCAGGTTGCGGGCCGCGTGGCAGCAGATCCTTGATATACACCGCCAGCACATCGCCTTTTTGCGCACCCTCCACCGCGATGGGGCCGTTTTGCGGGTTCACGAACGGCATGTTCAACACTTTGGAGGGCAGATCGCTTTCGGTTTTGACCGCGCCGCCAAAGGCATCCAGCGTTTCAACCGCAACCACATCGCCGGGGGCAATGTGCATCACCGGCTCGGCATAGGGGCCATAGACATAGTGGAACTGCCCTTGCGCCGCCTCGGTCAGTTCGTGTTTCGCCCCTTCACGCGCCTGCGCCACAGCGCGCCGCCCCATGACCGAGGATGCAAGCCAAGCCATTCCGGTATCCTTTCCCAAACCCACATTGTCGGTGAGGGTAAGATTTCCATCTGCCATGGCAAGCCGGATCGTAACAGCTGCCAACAAAAAGATCACAACCGGCTGGTCATTGGGCAAATCCCGCAGCCTGCGATCCCGGCTTTATCGCACCATACGGCGGCTGATCCTGCTTGAATCGGGCATTTTACGCAGCGTGCGGCAATAAAAGGTTTGACATGAGGCGACAGACTGACCAAGTCACGGTGCGTGCTTGTTAAGACGAGCCATTTGAATTGGACCCTGATGACTCATACAACCAGCAAGCCGCGGCACCGGGCCGAGCTTGCCTTTGCCAAGGCGAAATCACAGTTTCTTGCAATAGATAGAGCCGGTTCAGAAACCGATCTGAACGCGCCAATTGCTCTGGCCTGCGCAGATACCACAGCGCCACCGGGGCACACCCGTTTTGCAATTACACGGCAATACAATCATGTGGGTGGCAAGAGCCCCCTCCTTCTGAAATAACTCGAAAGGGCCGGATGTGTAAGGCGCTGGCCCTTCTTACGGAGCATTTATGAAAAACCTAAAAGACAATGACCATGCCAGCCGCCGCAGCACCGCAGCCGATGCCAAAGCAGCCCAGCTGAAAGCCCACCGCGATGCGATTGCAGCCGCCGAACCAACCCGCCTTGCACGTCAGCAAGAGCGCATGGCGCTGGCGGAGGCCAAGGCCGAACGTCTGGCAGAGCGTGCGCGGGTGAAGCAGGAAGAGCAGGCCCGCCTTGAGGCCGCCGCAGCGCTGGAACAGGAACAGGCCGCAGCCCAAGCCGAAGCCGATGCCAAAGCGCGCGAGGAGGCCAAGAAAGACGGGATCAGCCGCGCCATCAAGGATGAGGCGGCCCTGAAAGCGGAACGCGACCGGCGCTACGCCAATCGCAAATCCCGCCAGCGCTGACACGTCATCTGGCGGTCAAGCGTGTTGGGCGGTGATGCGTTCCGGTCAGTGGCTGGTCATCAGCCGCTGATCACAGATATGGCGGGCAGTGGGTGTCTGGTTTTCATCCACGGCCTCTGCCGGCTGGATTCAGGCCGGTATCATGGCGCTGCTCACAGCTCGTCCTGCACGGCTTGTGATTCCGCCGTGATGGTGCGCCCGGCACTGGACAGATCACGCCCCGCGCCCTGAACTGTTTCACAGGCAATCAACGTGGTCAGCGCGAGCAGGGCCAGAACTTTTTTCGTCGAGAACGTCGATAACATTGGGTTTCAACTCCTTCAGGATGTGCCGCAGATGCGGCCCGTCACTGATCAACGCAGCTCTTTGAAAGTGGTTCCGTCACCTTTGGCTATTCCCGCCGTCACAGCGGCGCAAATAACAAGAATCGCAAACCCTCATAGTCTGCCTAAGGTTGATCTATGGGGCATCAAGCCAAGTTCCGGCATTTTGCTGTTAAACCGGCGGGAGCATGCCGGAAAACGGGCCAATTATGGCAGCAATGGGCGCAACTTCGCCCCTTTTTCAGGGGACAGACAGAAAAGATCAAACTCTGGCCCGATCTTTGACAATCTCTCCCTCGACAGTGGGTGCATCGAATGGACTGTGCGCGGACCGCTTTGCGCCAACACCCGAGAAGTAGGAGAGTTGATCATGGTTGATAGGTCAGTGCGGCCGCGTCAGACCTCTACGCTCATGCGCGGGGCGGTGTCATGCTCCCTTCTTGCGCTGTCCGCGGCTGTGATGCTGATCGGGGCAGCCCCGGTTGCGGCGGGGCAGGACGCCTTTTTGAAAGCGCGGATGGCAGTATCATCTCCCGCAGGCGCAAATGGCCTGTGCCAACGCTATGCTTGGGCCTGCCAGCGCGCAACTGCTGCGCCTGTGCTGATTTCCGGCAATCAACTGGATTATGCGATCAGCCTGAACCGTCAGATCAACCGGCAGGTCAGGTCCATCTCGGATTTGACCCAATACGGTGTAGAAGAGCATTGGGCCCTGCCAACAGCGCGGGGGGGCGATTGTGAAGATTTTGCCCTGCTCAAGAAAAAACGGCTGATCGAGGCCGGGCTTGATCCGCAAATGCTGCTGATCGCAACAGTGCTGGATCGCAGCCGCAATGCCCATGCGGTGCTGGTCATGCGCACGGCGCGGGGGGATTTCGTTCTGGATAACCTGCGCGATGATGTGCTGCATTGGAGCAGGACCGGATATACCTATTTACGGATGCAAGACCCCGCAGACCCAAGACGGTGGACCGCTGTGATTGAAGGTGGCATTTTGCGCAATGACAATGCGGTCTCGTCGCCGCGGCCTTCGGTGTCACATGGTCAGGCCGTGGCCAGACCGGCGCGGATTGAATTCACGCGCTAAGCCCGTGCAGGCACAAGGCGGGCATCAATCTGATGGTTTGGCGTGGCAGCGCTTTGCCCGCAGGATGATCTGCGGGTCATCATGGCCAACCGCCGTCACCGGCATTTTGGCGCGGGGATCTGTTGGTGCGTCCAGCCATGCGGGTATATCGACCAAGAGAGCATCATAGCATGCCAGCCGCGCCGCATCATTCGGGGCCTCGGCGCAATCAAGGTAGCGATCCAGAAACGCACGTTTGATACCTGTCTCATCCTCAATATCCGCAATACCAAGCGAAGGCACCTGCAAAAGCGCCAGCGCAATCACAGCCGCGGCAAGACGGTCATATCCTTTTATCCGCGCGATCCACGCTTGGCTCTGGTCTTGGAAAAACATCATAAACGTATCGCCTACAGGCTGGGATAAGGGGCAGGAAAGGCGTTGACCACGGTTTGTCCGAGTTGCGACTTGCGCGGGGCAGATCATTGGGAAAAGGGCTATCTCCGCTGCGTGACGGGCATCTTGCGCAGCCGGACTAAGATATGACAGGCCCGGCAAAACCATACCCGGACCTGTCAGGCGCTTCCATCAAACGCTGCGCATCGGCTTACTTGTCGTCGCCGCTGCTGCCGCCTGTGCCGCCGCCGTTTCCGTTCCCGTCACCCTTTCCGTCACCGGCACCGTTCCCGTTCCCGTCACCCTTTCCGCCACCGTTTCCGTCACCGGCACCGTTTCCGTTCCCGTCACCCTTTCCGCCATCGTTTCCGTCACCGTTTCCGCCGCCGTTATCATCACCGCCGCCGTTATTGCCATCGTTTCCAGTGCCGCCACCGCCGATTATGCCGCCACCACCTTCACCGGGCGATGCTTCACCACCCATGAAGCCAGGTGCTGCGGGCGAGGCGATCGTGGCTGTGCCAAAATCAGCAAAGGCAAGTGCCAGTTCCGGGCATTCCCGCAGCCAGGCTGCAAGGTTGTTGTCATAGTTGGGGTTGCTGCGGATTTGCGCCACCAATTCAGGCGTGAAATCGCTTTCATTCAACTCGCAGAAGTCAACGCCCATGCCGGTTGATTGTGCTGCCGAGAATTTGTCAAAATACATATCTGCTACAATTGGCACTGGCTGCGGCTGTGCGCATGCAGCGATCAATGTCAAAAAACTGCCTGTACAGGCCAATCTGATCAAGGTCTTTTGTCTGGTGAACATCAAAGTCACTCCTGTCATAATATCCGGAGCCTACGCTCGCGAGATGTGCCCCCATCTCTTAGTTCGAGAAACTATCAATAAGAGCGACGAAAGAGAATTGAATTATGACAGAATCGGGGCAGTCCTCGCCTTCAAAAAGACCGCAAGAGGGGAGTATAGTGGCAAAAAGTAGGCGCAGAATGGGTGCTGTCACCTTCTATGATGTTTTGAGGTGATCATCCTAAGCTATACTTTTGTACAGGGAAATCATGAGATTACTGCGTTCTGTCCTGCGCCGGATTTTGTCTTGATGGCGGAAGCACACATGCAAACCCGCGGTTTTGTGGTTTGTTGTTGTGTATTTGAGACAGTGGGCGGCAAAGAGGTGGCGCTGCTTTGTGTGCTGTAAATGTTCAATCTGGGGTAGTGTTGATTGTGTCTAAAGCGTGGCCAAATAGAATAATTGTTGAAAATTATCCAAATCAGGCCGTCAGCTGCGCCCAAAACACAGCACTTGGATTATGGGATATGTGCCGCTGATGGCAAGGTGTTGGCTATGGTTTGATCGCATATCGCCACCATGCAGAGAGGGTGGGGGTGATCAACAACCAAAGCGTTAGTAATGAAGAAGGCGCAGCAAAGAATACGTAGCGCCACAAGGAGTGGTTGATCTATCCGCGATAATGTCGCGCAGATCTGTGTCGGTTACCGGCTATCCGATGGCTTCCAGCGCGTCCAGCAGCACCTCAATCTCTTCGGCTATACTGTCCCAGTTGCGCATTGCGTCATCCGTTGCCAGATCCGCCTTGAGCTGTTGCTCAACAGAGCGGGCTTTGTCGCCAATCTCGGGGTAGCCCAAGGTGCCCGCGACGCCCGCGATCTTATGCGCGATCTGCGCGATTTCGGTCAGGGCGGGCACAACATCCTGCCCTTTGTGAATGGCCTGAGTCAGCAGTTCGATCCGCAAAATGCGATCTGTGGTCAGATTGACAAATACCTGATGGGCGGCCCGCAAGACATCCGGCACGCCCTCTGGCATTTTGCTGGCTATGTTGGTGGCCATTGGCTCAGTTCCATTGTTTTTGAGAGCTGAAGCCTTCTTCCAGCCCGATTTGTGCAGACATCCGCGCCCGGTCCAGCAGCGATGAAACCTCGGACCTTTGGCTGAAAATACTGGCCGAGACCGGACGCCCGACCTGCACAGCCGGTGTCGGCAAGCCCAGACTTGCATAAAGTTTGTGGTAGCTGGAAATTCCGGCGCGGACCTCATCCTGCAGGGTCTTGGGGTCACTGACAACGGTCCGGTTGGTCAGCACCACAAAATCACCCTGACCGGCATGGGCCATACTGAACGGCGATGTCTTGAGAACCTCGGCAACCACTGTGGCCACATTTGCCAGATAGTCGATATACCCGACATGATCTGTCATGCGGAACGCGTCAGAGGCATTGGTGATCGTGAAACCAATGGCGGCATGGCCGAAAAGCTGTAGACGGTTCAACGTCAGCAAATGGTTCTGCATCGCCAGATACTCAACCATCCAGTTAGCACTGATGACAGAGAGCGGCGCATCGAATTTGATCTTGGATTTGGGCAGGTCCGACCATGATTTAAGCTCGTCCAGCAGATCCATCGCACGCTGGCGTTCATCCACCAATTGGCGCATGACCTGAAGGCGGGCGCGCAGTTCGATCTCATCCAGCGGTTTGGTGAAGTAATCCGTGGCCCCTGCCGCAAAAGCGCCATCAACGAAGTGCTTGTCGGCCAGCGAGGTGACCATGATGATCGGCGTCTTGCGATAGACCGACATGCCACGAATGCGGCGGCAAAGCTCTACCCCGTCTACCTCTGGCATTTCGATATCCAGCAAGAAACCGTCAAACAGTTCGGGGCTGTTGCGGATGACCTTCAGCGCGGCCGCAGCCGAGGGTACACTGGTCACATTGTTGTAGCCTAGCTGCGCCAGCGTGCCTTGCAGCACCATCTGGAAGGCCCGATCGTCATCGACTGCAAGTATCCGAAGGTCTTTCATTGTGCTCATCCTCGATCAATTCTTCGGATCAAAATGCCGTTTGAATATGTCGAGAGTAGGGCGAATTTTGAGCAATTTTCAACCTAAATGGACGCTTTTTCGATGGCTTTGGACCTGTTATCTATCAGCCCGACAATCACGCTGACAAATTCAGCGCCACGGATCGGCTTTGGCATGACGATGTCTTCCAGACTGCCCGGCGCGGGGTGGCGCAACGTTTCGGCTTCGGCGGTAAAGCGGATCACCTTGGCATCACGATTGGCCGAATTACCGGCCCGCAGGTGGCGGATGACCCTGTCACCGTTGATATGCGGCATGTTCTGGTCGAAAATCATCAGATCGAATTGATGCATCAACGCCGCCTCAAGGGCTTGGCGCCCGTCATTGGCAATCGTCAGGTCTATTGCGCAAAACCCACCCAACAAGGATCTGACGATCTGCTGCGTAACCTCGTCATCTTCGGCAAGGAGTATTCTGAAGGTCATATTAATTCTGACGCCATTGGGTTCAACATATCAGGGTTCAACATATCGCGGCCCAGACACATGCCGGAACGCAGTAAGTTTTGCAATACTTTTACCTTAACCGAGTCTTTCCGGCAAAAAAATTAAATTCCGCAGGCTATTTTGCACGCGCTCGCCGCACGGTCATGCCGTGGCGGATGATGGCGCGTTTGGGGTGTTTTTAAGGTTGATGGCGCGTCAATGTCACAATGGCATGCAACAGTTCAGCACGTTTGAAGGGCTTGGCCAGATGGGTGTCAAACCCTGCAATAAGGTAATCTGCAACCTGATGGGGCATCGCATTGGCTGTCACGGCGATGACCGGCACTGGCGCGATCCCTTTGGCCGCTTCCTGCGCGCGAATCTCTGTCAGGGCGGTGACGCCGTCCATCACAGGCATAGAAATATCAAGCAGGATGATGTCGAAAGCCTTGCCGCGGGCAAGGCTGTCGGCCCATTGATCCACTGATTCGCGGCCATTTTCGACCATGACGATATCCAGCCCGCTGTCGCGCAGCATCTCTGACAACACAAGACGGTTGGTCGGGCTGTCATCGGCCACAAGCGCCCGCAGATGGCTGAGGTCAATATCGGCCTGTTTGAGGCTGTCCTGCTCTTGGGGAGGGTGGGGGTTCGTGGTATCTGCCGCCGCCAAGGGCAGGGTGACACGGATTGTTGTGCCTTGGTCGGGTGTGCTTTGCACAGCGATCTCCCCCTGCATCAGGGTGACAAGCTGGCGCACAATCGACATCCCCAGACCGGTGCCGCCAAAGCGCCGCGTGATGCTGCCATCGGCCTGTTCAAAACTGTCCAGAATGCGGTCAACCTGCGCCTTGGACATGCCCATGCCGGTATCTTGCACAACCATCTCAAGCGGGTCGCCCGGCTGGTAATGCAGCGTCAGCTTGACGGAACCGTGATCAGTGAACTTGATCGCATTATGCAAAAGGTTGTTCAGGATCTGGCTGATGCGGTGCGGATCACCCATCAGGGGCAGAGCGCATCCGCTATTGGTATGCACGCGCAGCTCCAGCCCTTTTTCCTCGGCCCTGATCGCGTTCAGCGCCTGCACGGGTTGCACAAGATCATCGACAACAAAGGCAACCTGCTCGATCTCCATCTTGCCGGCTTCGATTTTGGACATGTCCAGAATGTCATTCAGGATACTGAGCAGCGTTTCACCCGAACTGCGGATCGTCCCGATCATCCGGCGCTGCCGGTCCTCTATCAATGTGCCTTCCAGCACTTCGGCCATGCCCAGCACACCGTTCAGCGGCGTGCGGATTTCATGGCTCATATTGGCAAGGAACATGGATTTTGAGCGGCTTGCCTCTTCGGCCTCCATGCGGGCCTGTTCCAGCCGCGATGTGGTGGCCAGTTCATCGGTGATGTCGTTGAACGAGGTGACAACCTGCACGCTGTCGCCTTCGCCCTCAAAGACCAGCGCATTGACCGACAAGGACCGGCGCGTTCCGTCTGCCCATTCAATTGCAAAGCGCACGTCGCGGACGGGGCGTTTTTCAGCCATGGCAAGGGCAAAGGGCAGCTCATCATCAGATATGGCTGAGCCGTCCAGCTTTGTTGACCGCCAGCTTGGCGCATTATAGGTCAATTGTGTCAGGGCATCGCGGCTCAGTTGCAGGATGCGCTCGGCCTCGGTGTTGGCATAGATGATCGTGCCGTTGCCATCCATCACGACAATCGCCGCGATACTGGCATCCATCACCTGTTCAAGGAATGTCTTGCCCTGCTCCAGCCCCTGTTCCAGCCGCTTGCGTTCCGAGATGTTGAGATGCACACCGCCGATGATTTCGGGCCTGCCATCGGGGCTGAATTTGGTGATCTGGCTGCGCGACAAGACCCATTCCCAATGTCCGGCAGAATGCAGCATGCGAAATTCGGTTTCTGTCAGGGCGGTGGCGTTGTCCTCGGCCACATCCCCGATTGTATCAAAGGCATGCAGGTCATCGGGATGCACCAGCTTGCGGAAGCTTTTGATATCCAGCGGCGGCATTTGTTCTTCGTCATAGCCCAGAATCTGGCGCCACTGGCCCCCAACGGTCAGTTGCTGGGTCTTGGCATTCCATTCCCAGATGCCGATTGCCGCGCCTTCCATCACCGTGGCCAGCTGTTCCTCGACGCGGTCACGTTCGGCCAATGCGTTTTTCAGCTCCATATTGGCGGCATCCAGCGCGGTGATCTGGTTGCGCCTTGCGGTCACGTCGATCGCCACGGTGATGCATCCGCCATCTGATGTGCGCACATGAATGCGGCGCACCCAGCGCCCGTCTGGCAATTGCACTTCGTCTTCAAACTTTGGCTGGGCATAGACGCGCAAGCGTTCCGCCAGCACTGCCTCGATATCCTTGCCGGGGCCGCTATCGAGGAGCACGCCAGCCTCCAGCCCGGCGCGCAGGATATTCTCCAGCGTCTGGCCCTCAACCAGATGCGGCTCGACCGCCGGGAACATCTGCCGATACGCCTTGTTCGCGATCACCAGCCGGTCTTGGGAATCGCAGATCACCACGCTATCGGGCAAGGCATCCAGCGCGTTTTCAAGGCGCTGGCGGGTTTCCATCGCCTCGGCGGCCAGCCTGTTGACCTCGGCGCGCTGGCGTTTGTGTTCGGTGATATCTGTCTCGACGGTCACAAAACCTTGCAACTCACCGTCAATGCCGATCAGCGGCTGCACGTTGAAGTCAATCCAGTAACGGTTTCCGTGCCGGTCCTTGTTGACGGTCTCACCCCGGAAAGGTTCGCGCCGTTCCAGGGCGCGCCGCAGGGCAGAGGCGGTTGCAGGGTCGCTGTCTGCGCAGCGCACCAGTGGTTCGAATAATTGGCCGCGTACCTCGTCAAGCGCCCAACCGCTTTTCTCGGCAAAGGCGCGATTGAACCAGACAACCCGTTCCTCACGGTCCAGCACGACCACAAAATTGGTCATCGCCTCGACGATCTTGCCCATTTTCAACAATTCGTCGCGCCGCAACGTGTCATCCGTGACATCGCGTACAAGAAAGATCGCGCTTGGTTTGCCATCAGGCTGTGTGAGGTCTTTGCGTGCGCCCGAAATCTCGAAGAAGTGGCGCTCACCGTCAATGTCCAGCGGATAGCGCAATCCGCTGACGCGGCCATGATCCAACACTTGCTGAAGGGCAAGGCGGCCGGTTTTTGCCACCTCGGGCGGCAGCACCTCTTCCAGTGCCTTGCCGGTGACATCGTTCGCCACTGGCAGGCGCAGATGGGCGGGGCCGGCCTGAAAGCCGGTATAATGACCGGTATCATCAATCTCGAACAACAGATCGGGCAGGGCGGCCATGATCGCCTCGAACCGGCGGGTTGTATCCAGTGCGGTCTCTTCTCTTTTGCTGATCTCGGTCACATCCGACCCGACACCGCGATACCCTTTGAAAACCCCATCGTTGTCGAACATGGGAGAGCCGCTGATGCGCAAGGATACCGGGCTGCCATCCGGGCGGCGGGCTTTGTACAGGATATCCCTGAACGGCTTGCGCGCGTTCATCCGGTCCGTGATCAGCGCGAAACCACCGCTGTCTGTGTCGATACCCGACACTTCGGCCAGCTTGATGCGGGAATGGCCCAGGAAATAGCTTTCATCCACGCCATGCAGGGTAATGTTGGGCGACACATAGGTAAAACGCCCCTCCGCGTCCAGTTCCCAAACCCAGTCATTGCTGATGGAGGACAGATCCTGCAGCCGCGATGTGACCGTGTCACGTTCGGCAAAGGCTTGGTTCAGATCGCTATAGGCTTTGGCCAGCTCGGCCTCGCGGGCTTTGCGTTCGCTGATGTCGCGGATCAGGAACAGATAGCCGCCCGGATCGCCCGGACCTGTCGTATCGCGCAGCGATACGGATACTTCGACCCAGCTTGCCGGATCGTCCGGGCGCAACAATTGCTCGACCCCGGTGACAATTTTGCCAGCCAGCACATCTGCCATCATGCGGCGGCGGGCGGCGGCAACTTCGGGGCGCAATATATCTTTAAGCCGCTTGCCGATCACCTCTGGGGGGGGCGGCTGGAATGATACCTCTCTGGCGTGGTGACAGGTGCGGTAGACCCCGTCAAAATCGACCTCTATCAACAGGTCGGGCAGGGCGGCAAGGGTCAGTTCAAGCTTGTCGCGCGTCCGCTCCAGATCCTGCAGCGCGTCTTTGCGCATCAGCGCAGACTGGATCACATCGGCCACGCCGCGCAATATGGCGATGTGTTCGTCGCTGAAAGCGGCGGCTTTCCGGGTGCGGTCCAACCCGGCCAAGCCGACAAGCTGGCCATCCACAAGGATCGGCACCACAAGGACAGACAGGATCCCCTGCATGTCCAGCGTTGGCTTTTCGGGGGTGTCATCGGGCAGATCCTTGACACAAGGAATATGCACCATGCCATCCGCCGCCAGAACCGATTGCCAAGCAGCAATGATGCTCAGCGGTTGGTTCTGCAGGTGCTCGCGCATCGGGTCGATGCCCTTGGCCACCCATTCATGGGTGTTGTCCATGGTGGAATTGTCACGAAATACAAAGACATAGGCGCGGTCGGCCTTGCACAGATCGCCCATCCGGCCCAGAACGCGTGTGATTGCATCATCCAGCCCTGCTGCGGGGGTCCGCACCAGTTCATTCAGAAAAGAAATCACCAAGGTTTCCTGCTTCAAGCGCGGTCTCCCTTTGGTTCAGTCGCAAGATTTGCCAATATCTTCATTATCCTTTTGCACCCGTTTCATGGCCGTTCTGACCAATGCGCATATCCTCATGAACGGTTGTCATCTTGACCTGATCAGGGCACTGGTGAGAGCGTCTGCAATACGACGCAGGGATGCTGTGATCCAATTCATACGCGGCATCGTTGAAAAATGCACCTCAGATTCTCGCTACACAACCACATAAATACAAGGTGGTAAAGAGTTGGCGCTACAGGCATCGCGGTTCGGTGGGGAGTGTGGCTTGCGCAACCTATCCGGTCCTTCAGGGCATGGCAAAACGTGGCAAGGTCAAGCGGTTGCAGGGCTTGGCATCGCGCTGGCAACCTGTAAACCTGTGCCTGTATCAAAGCAGGAGCAGATGATGGCAGGCCCCCTTGACGGATTGAAACTGGTGGAAATGGCGGGGCTTGGCCCTTGCCCTCTTGCGGGGCAGTTGATGGCTGATCTGGGCGCCGAGGTGGTGGTGATTGACCGTATCTCGGCGCAGGCTGTCGCGTCCGAGATCAACCGGCGCGGCAAGAAATCCGTGGCGCTGAACCTCAAATCCGCGGAAGGGCGCGCTGCGGCGATGCGCCTGATTACGCGCGCCGATATCCTGATCGAAGGGTTCCGCCCCGGCGTGATGGAGAAACTGGGCCTTGGTCCGGCAGAGTGCCACGCCGCCAATCCCGGCCTGATCTTCGGGCGCATGACGGGCTGGGGCCAAGAGGGGCCTCTGGCGATGACGGCGGGCCATGACATCAATTATCTGTCCTTGTCGGGGGCATTGGGGGCGATCGGGCGTGCGGATGCCCCACCTGTGCCGCCGCTCAATCTGGTGGCTGATTACGGGGGCGGCACGATGTTCCTGATCTTTGGCGTGCTGGCGGCGCTTTTTGAAAAGGGCCGCTCTGGCCAAGGGCAGGTGGTGGATGCCGCGATGGTGGACGGCGTGCCGGCGATGATGGGGTTGTTGCATCAATGGCAGGCGCAGGGCCATTGGGGGCAGCGGCGCGAGGGCAATCTGCTGGATGGCGGCGCACCGTTCTATCGCTGCTATGCCACCAAGGACGGGCGGGCGTTGTCGGTTGGGCCGCTGGAGCCGCAGTTTTTCGCGCAACTGGTTGCTTTGGCGGGGTTGCCGCCCGAACATTGCGCCGATCAGAATGATCCCGCCACATGGCCGGAGCGCCGCGCGCTTTATGCGCAGGTCTTTGCCCGCAAGACACGCGATGAATGGATGAATATTTTCGCCGGATCAGATGCTTGCGTCGCCCCCGTGCTGGATTGGGATGAGGTGGAGCATCATCCGCATAATGCAAAGCGCGGCACATTTCTGCGGGTGCAAGACGTGTTGCAAGCAGCCCCCGCGCCGCGATTTGACCGCACGCCAGCCGCCACGCCCCAGCCGCCCACCGCACCGGGGGCCGATACCGAGGCCGTGCTGTCCGGGCTTGGCTATGACAGCGCCGCGCTTGAGCGCCTGCGCGCCGCCGGTGCGCTGACCTGAGCCGCCGCATAAAGACCTCTGCATAATACGCGCCATCGCCGATATCCCCCGCCCTGCGGCACCGCCGGGCAGCGCCTGCCTGCCCCCCCGGCAGGCGCTTCGGACGGCCCAACACGTTGCAACGGCTGGGTTTCATGC
>JBLRWJ010000077.1:0-13021 GCA_047921315.1 Rhodobacterales bacterium
GCTGTTGACCCTGACGCGCGCGCGGAGGACGACCTTGCTGCGATGGCGGCTTGCGACCCCATGTAAAGGTATAGAACACCTCAAGCTCGACCGGGGTGCCCGTATCTGCATCTGCACCCGTATCTGCGCCTGATTCTGCGGCCGTTTCTAAACTTGCCTCTGCGGTGACCTGTGGCGCGGGTTCGGCTGGCGGTTCTACGGCTGGCGAAGGGGCTGCTTCGGTCGGGGCTGCTTCGATCGGGGCTGCTTCGATCGGGGCTGCATCCTCGGCCGGCGCTGGCGCGCTCTGCTCGGATGCGGGCTGCGGCGCTGCGGTCTCGGCCGTTCTGGCCGCATCAGCCGCTTTGACCTTGGCCCGCTCGCCGCGTTCGGCCTTGTAGCCAAGACCTTCCATCAGATCGGCGAACTGCTCCAGCGTCATGCCGGTGATCGACAGCATATCGGCCTTGGCCTCGAACCCGCTGCGGCTGTCTTCGCCGCGCAGCATATCGGCCAGGCGTTCCAGCATATCGATGCGAATCGCCCGCTCGCCTGCGGCGCGGTAGCCGGACATGATGTGGAATTCAGGATGCCCGTCCTTGACCGTGGGCACCGTCACCAGACCGGGCGGCGGCGATTCGGGGAATTCATCCAGACCGCACGCCAGCGACCACAGCACCAGACGCAGGCGCGTTGGCGCGGGTTTCAGCAACAAGGGCATGAACACGGTAAACTGGCCAAAGCGGATGCCATGCTTGCGCAGCGCGCCGCGCGCGTCCTGGTCCAGCGCCTTGACCTCTTCGGTCACGCTGGCGCGGGGCAGGATGCCCATATTCTCGACCATGCGGAAGGCAAAGCCCCGCGCAAGGCCGCCCAGCGCCTCATCCCGACTGAGAGCCAGCAAGGGCTCGAAGAGGGATGCGATCTTGCGGTCGATGAAATGCTGCAAGCGGCGCTGCACCTTTTGCGCCACATCGGGACCCGCCTCATCATCCACAAAGGCCGTGACCTGCGGCTTGAGCGGATCAGCGCCCGCGACCAGCTTGCCCACCGCCTGATCGCCCCACATAAGGCCACCCTGTTCGGTATAGTCAATCTCGGTATCGGGCGCGTTATAGAAACGGTCCGCCCTGAGATTGAAATGCGGCACCAGCGCCGCGACACTGGCCTGACGGATCGTCTTGGCCTCTTGCGCTGTGGCGTCACGGTCCTGACGGAACCGGAACCCTTCGAGACGGCCGACGAATTCGCCCTCGACCGTCACTTCACCCTTGTCGTTCACCTCGGCCAAAAGGGCCTCCTTCTGTTTGAGCCGCCGCAACAGGACAGAGGTCCGGCGATCCACAAATCTTTGCGTCAACCGCGCGTGCAGCGCATCCGACAATCTGTCTTCTACAGCGCGCGTCGCCTCACGCCAATGGCTTTCATCACGCACCCACCCGCTGCGTTGCGCGACATAGGTCCATGTTCTGATAAAGGCCAGACGTTTCGACAATGTGTCAATCTCGCCCTCGACCCGGTCAATCCGTTTGATCTGGGTTGCCAGCCAGTCATCGGGCACGCGGCCCGACTGGTGCAGGAAGGTGTAGATCGCCTCCAGCAGGCTGGCATGTTCGGCATGGCTGATGCCGCGAAAATCGGGGATGCGGCAGACATCCCACAGCAGCCGGACCGAGGCCGCATCCGAGGCCCGCGCCCGCACCTCGGCCACATCCGACAGCGATTTCAGCGCCATAAGGTCATCGGCATCGCGCGCCCGCACCAGCAGATCATCGCGCGGCGTATCCTCAAGCGAGGCAATCAGCGCGTCCAGCTTGCCAAATTGCAGCGCGGGGTTGCGCCATTGCAGTTTGCGGATCGGGGTAAAGCGATGCTCCATGATCGCATCGGCCACCTCATCCTCCAGCGGCACGGCCTCCCCCGTCACGCCGAAAGTGCCATCCGCCATGCCGCGCCCTGCCCGCCCCGCGATCTGCGCCAGCTCATTGGGCGCAAGATGGCGCATCCGCCGCCCGTCAAATTTGGTCAGCGCCGAAAAAGCGACATGGTTGATATCAAGGTTCAGCCCCATCCCGATGGCATCGGTGGCCACCAGATAATCGACATCGCCATTCTGATACAGCTCCACCTGCGCGTTGCGCGTGCGCGGCGACAGCGCGCCCATCACAACCGCCGCGCCACCTTTCTGGCGGCGGATCAGCTCTGCAATCGCATAGACATTATCAACCGAAAACCCGACAATTGCGCTGCGTGCGGGCATTCTGCTTATCTTTTTGGAACCTGCATAGGTCAGCTTTGACATCCGCTCGCGGCGCATGAACTGCGCCTGCGGCACCAGCGCCGCGATGGTGCCGCGCATGGTATCGGCACCCAGAAACAGGGTTTCATGCAGGCCACGCGCCCGCAACAGACGGTCGGTAAAGACATGGCCGCGTTCAGGATCGGCGCAAAGCTGGATCTCATCCACCGCCAGAAAATCAACGCCCATCCCATCGGGCATCGCCTCGACCGTGCAGACCCAATATTGGGTGCGCGGCGGCACGATACGTTCCTCACCCGTGACCAGCGCCACCACGGATGGGCCGCGCGCGCGCACGATCTTGTCATAGACCTCGCGCGCCAGCAGGCGCAGCGGCAGGCCGATGATGCCCGTGCGATGGCCCAGCATCCGTTCAATGGCGTAATGCGTCTTGCCTGTATTCGTCGGCCCAAGGAC
Source organism: Rhodobacterales bacterium (assembly GCA_047921315.1). Classification (GTDB taxonomy): domain Bacteria; phylum Pseudomonadota; class Alphaproteobacteria; order Rhodobacterales; family Rhodobacteraceae; genus Seohaeicola. The sequence continues at coordinate 2,696 of JBLRWJ010000077.1, forward strand.
CGCCGTGATGCGTGAAGGCTGCCCCATGGGCCTGTTCCCCGATCAGAGTTTGAGACCCTCGACCTGACGTTTCAGCCGGGTCACAGCCTCGGCAGCAGGGTCGTAATGGGGATGAAGTGAAAGCACAAGGCGGTATGCGGCAAAGGCCTGTTGCGGGCGATCCAGCGCCTCCAGCACCACGGCCAGACCGTGCGCTGCTTCAAAATGGCGCGGATCAAGCGCCAGCGCCTGTTCCAGATCGGCCAGCGCCGGGCCGATCTGTTCGATACGGAAATAGGCGCGGGCGCGGGCATGATAGGCCTCGGCCACGTCCGGGGCGTGATCGGTCAGCGCGGTCAGATGTTCGATGGCGATCCGGTATTCGCCCCGCTCCAGCGCGTCACGGCCACGTTTGAGCAGCAAATCCATCGCGGGCGAGCCTGTCTTGCGCCATTCCAGCCTGATTTCGCGCATGATACCGCTGGCCTCACGCGGGCTGGCCGTGGCCAGATCATCATAAAGCGCGCCAAGACGTTCTGACACCGATAGCGGGGCTGCCCGCTCACTGGATTGCTCACTGGCCTGCTCACTGGATTGTGCAACAGTTTGCGCAGCAGCCTGTTGCCCTGCCAAAGGTAGGGAATACATGACTATAGCGAACAGTGCCGCGACGATAGGTTTGAGATTGAAATATTTCGCGCTCATAAGAAACAAGTGTAACGCGCGGATCGGGAATTGTTAGCCCCTCGCGCAGGAAAAAAAGGAAACATGTGAATGAGCGATGTCATTACTGCGGCGGTTGCCGCGCTGAACGACAAGATGAGCGGTGCCGCTTTTGACGGCACGGCCAAATTTGTGATCGAGGGCGAAGGCGCTGTGATCGTGGATGAAAACGGCGCACGCGCTGGCGATGATGAGGCGGATGTCACCCTGACCGCCAGCGTTGAGACCTTTGAGGCGATGATGTCAGGTGACATGAACCCGACATCGGCCTTCATGAGCGGCAAGCTGGCTGTGGATGGCGATATGGGAAAAGCAATGCAACTTGGCACGGTTCTGAGCTGATCCATGGATGTGGCCCCGCTCTATGATGATGTTGCGGACGGTCCTGCAGGGGGGCGGGCCTTTTGGCTGCGCACTGCGGATGGTGTGCGGATTCGCCTAGGGCATTGGCCGCATATGGCACCTGATGCTGCGCAAGACACAGCACAGGAGGCTGTAAAGGGCGCGGCAAAGGGCACGGTGCTGCTGTTTCCCGGTCGCACGGAATATGTCGAGAAATATGGCCGCGCTGCTGCTGATCTGGCGCAGCGCGGCTTTGCCACGCTGGCCATTGACTGGCGCGGTCAGGGCTTGGCGGACCGGCTGATTGCGGACCACCGCATCGGCCATGTTGGCCGGTTCACGGATTATCAGCACGATGTGGCCGCGATGGTGCAGGCCGCCAAGGCGCTGGATCTGCCGCGCCCCTATTACCTGCTGGCCCATTCCATGGGTGGCTGCATCGGGCTGCGCGCTTCGATGGAAGGCTTGCCCGTTGCCGCCTGCGCCTTTACCGGGCCGATGTGGGGCATCCAGATGGCCGCCGCCACCCGCCCCGCCGCATGGGCCCTGTCATGGAGCAGCGCGCGGCTGGGGTTCGGCCATCATCTGGCCCCCGGCACCAAGGCGGAAACCTATGTTCTGGCGGAACCTTTTGACGATAACAGCCTGACCCGCGATGCGCAGATGTTTGCCTATATGCAGCGGCAGATGACCAGCCATCCCGATCTGGCGCTTGGCGGTCCCAGCCTGCGCTGGCTGAACACGGCCCTTGTCGAGATGGCGCATCTGGCGCGGCGTCCGGCACCAAGCCAGCCCTGCCTGACCTATCTGGGCAGCCACGAGCGTATCGTCTGCCCTGACCGGATCATCGCGCGCATGAGCAGCTGGCCTGAGGGGCGGCTGGACATGGTGCAGGGCGGCGAGCATGAGGTGATGATGGACACTCCCGCCACGCGGGCGCTGGTCTTTGACGGGATCGCGGCGCATTTTGCCGCCCACCCCGCCTGCGTGACCAGCCGCCAAAGCGCCTGATCCGCCCATAATCACAGTATCATTGCATCACGGTATCATTGCATCACGCGTCGCGCCGCACCTCTTGGCGTTGCGCACCCAGCCTGTCGATGCGCAGGTCCATCACATCGCCCTCGCGCAGATAGCGCGGCGGTTTCATCCCCATGCCCACACCCGGCGGTGTGCCGGTGGCAATAACATCACCGGGTTGCAGGCTCATCATCCCGCTCAGATGCGCGATGATCTGGGCCACGGTAAAGATCATCGTATCGGTGTTGCCCGTCTGCATGCGGGTGCCGTTCAGATCCAGCGCCAGCCCCAGTGCCTGCGGATTGCCCACCTCATCCGGTGTGACAAGCCATGGGCCGATGGGGCCGAATGTATCGGCGCTTTTGCCCTTGGTCCACTGGCCAACCCGCTCCATCTGGAAGGCGCGTTCGGACACATCATTGACGATGCAATAGCCCGCAACATAATCCAGCGCCTCTGCCTCAGAGACATATTTTGCGGTCTTGCCGATCACGACACCCAGCTCCACCTCCCAATCGCCTTTTTCGGCACCGCGCGGCAGATAGACCGGATCATGCGCCCCGCAGATCGAGGATGTGGCCTTCATGAACACGATCGGCATGGCGGGCGGCTCCATCCCTGCCTCGGCGGCGTGATCGGCATAGTTCAGCCCGATGCCGATGAATTTGCCCACCTGTCCCACGGGCACACCAAGACGCGGATTGCCCGGCACAAGCGGCAGCGATTCGGGGTCAACCTGCGGCAGATCACCCAGCACCGCGCCCGCCAGATCAGGCACCACGCCTGACAGATCGCGGATACGGCCCGCGGCATCCAGAATGCCGGGTTTCTCGGCCCCCAACTCTCCATATCTGACAAAGCGCATCTGTGATCCTCCGTTTGAATTGCGCCGCCACACTAGCCAGCAGCGCGTGATGTGCAAGGCAGGTTTGGGGCTGGTCGGCGGCGGGGCCGCGCCCTACCCTTACGCGCAACTGGGATGGCACAGACAGGACAGACCATGGCAAACCCCGTCCTGACACTGACGGATCGCGGGCTATACTGCGCCGCGGGCGATTTTTATATCGACCCGTGGCGCGCGGTGGATCGCGCCCTGATCACCCATGCCCATGCCGATCACGCAAGGCCGGGGCATGCCCGCTACCTTTGCACAGATGCCTGTATGCCGGTGCTGCGGCACCGTTTGGGCGCCATCACCTGCGACACAGTCCCCTACGGCAAAACCCGCCGCATCGGGGATGCAACGGTCAGCTTTCATCCGGCGGGCCATGTGCCGGGATCAGCGCAGATCAGGGTTGAGGTGGCAGGCGAGGTCTGGGTGGTTTCGGGCGATTACAAGACCGAACCCGACGGGCTGAGCGAGGCATTTGCCCCTGTGCGCTGCCACACATTCATCTCGGAATGCACATTCGGCCTGCCGGTGTTTCGCTGGCAACCACAGGCGCAGGTGGCCGGTCAGATCAATCGCTGGTGGGCCGACAACGCCGCCCAAGGCCGCACCAGCCTGCTGGCCGCCTATAGTCTGGGCAAGGCGCAACGCCTGCTGCAGATGCTGGATGGCGGGATCGGCCCGATCCTGACCCATGCGGCGGTCGAGAATACCAACGCCGTGCTGCGCGCCCAGGGATATGCATTGCAACCCACCATCCGCATCACCCCCGATCTGGACCGCAAGGCCTATCCCGGCGCGCTGATCATCGCGCCGCCTGCCGTGCTGGGCAGCACATGGGCGCGCCGGTTCGGCCCGCATGCAACCGGCTTTGCCAGCGGTTGGATGCAGATGCGCGGCGTGCGGCGCAGGCGGGCAGCGGACCGGGGCTTTGTCATCTCGGACCATGCCGACTGGGACGGATTGCTGGGCGCGATCAAGGATACAGAGGCAGAAAATCTATATATGACGCATGGTTACACGGATATCTTCACGCGCTACCTGCGCGATGCAGGCTATAATGCGCATATCCTTGCGACAGAGTTTGGCGGCGATGATGATGCGGCAGATGACAGCCTGACGGGGGCGGCATGAAACGCTTTGCCACACTGTTTCTGGCGATAGACCAGACCACCCGCACCACCGCCAAAGTGGCCGCGCTGGCGGATTATTTCGGCACGGCCCCCGATGCGGATAAGCTGTGGACCATCGCGCTGTTTTCAGGCCGCCGCCCCAAACGCGCTGTGACAACCACCCGCCTGCGCGATTGGGCATCCGAGGCGGCAGGCATCCCGCTGTGGCTGTTCGAGGACAGCTATAGCATCGTGGGCGATCTGGCCGAAACAATCGCCCTTGTCCTGCCGCCTGCGCATAGCGCATCGGATGACAGTTTATCCCATTGGATCAACCATCTGCGCGACCTTGTGAATGTGGATGATACCGCCCGCAAAGCCGCTGTACTGGCCGCATGGGACAGGCTGGACCCCACCGAGAGGCTGGTGTTCAACAAGCTGCTGACAGGCGGGTTTCGCATGGGCGTCAGCCAGAAACTGATGACGCGCGCGCTGGCGCAGGCCACGGGCAAGCCCGAGGCGGAACTGGCGCATCGCCTGATGGGGGATTGGTCGCCCGACACAATCCGCTTTGCTGACCTGATCGAGGCGGATAATCCCGCCGCCGATCTGTCGCGCCCCTATCCGTTCTGTCTGGCGCATGGTGTCGATGATCCGGCCAGCCTTGGCCCCCTCACGGATTGGCAGGCCGAATGGAAATGGGACGGCATCCGCGTGCAGGCCATTGCGCGGGGCGGGGCGCTCTATCTGTGGTCACGTGGGGAGGAGTTGATGACAGACCGCTTCCCCGAACTGGCGCGGCTGGCAGGGGATATGCCGGATGGCACCGTGCTGGATGGCGAACTGGTGGCATGGGACGGCACAGCCCCTTTGCCTTTCGCCGCGTTGCAAAAACGCATTACGCGCAAGACCGTGCCGAAAAAACTGCTGACAGAGGCGCCGGTGATTTTGCTGGCCTATGACCTGCTGGAACAGGCCGGCCAGGACCTGCGCGCGCAGCCTTTGCAGGACCGCCGCCGCGCATTGGATACGCTGCTGGCCGCCTGCCTCGCCGCTGCCCCGCTGCGCCCCTCGCCCCTGATCGCGGCCACCGATTGGCCCGCTCTGGCCCGGCACAGGGCCGCAGCGCGCGAGAAGAAGGCCGAAGGGCTGATGATCAAGCGGCTCTCAAGCCCCTATCATGTCGGGCGCAAACGCGGCGACTGGTGGAAATGGAAACTGGCCCCCCTGACGGTGGACGCGGTGATGATCTATGCGCAGGCAGGCCACGGACGGCGCGCCAATCTGTTCACCGATTTCACCTTTGCCGTCTGGCAAGGCGATGATCTGGTCCCCTTCACCAAAGCCTATTCCGGCCTGACCGATACCGAATTTTCCGAGATAACCCGCTGGGTGCGGCGCAATACTCTGCAACGCTTTGGCCCTGTCCGGCAGGTCACGCCGCAGCATGTTTTCGAAATCGCCTTTGAGGGGATACAGGCCAGCCCGCGCCACAAATCCGGCATCGCGCTGCGCTTTCCGCGCATGTTGCGCTGGCGGCAGGACAAACCCGCCGATCAGGCCGATACGCTGGATCACCTGCAGGCACTTCTGGCGCAATATGGCTGATCCGGCTTGAGAGGCGGGCCCCAAGCGCCTATGTCTTGGCCAAAGCAACCAATGAGGTATCCCAGATGTTCCAGCTTCGCATTTCCGGCCTTGGGCCTTTCGGCGGCCCTGTCCGTGACGCCAATGCCAGCAGCGGCAGCAAGGATCTGGGCGATCTGCCGGAATGGGACCTGTCGGATCTCTATACCTCCGAGGATGCGCCCGAACTCAAGCGTGATCTGGACTGGCTGGAACAGGCCTGCGCGTCTTTCGCCGCGGATTACGAGGGCAAGCTGGCCACGCTGGACGCCAAAGGCATGCTGGATTGCGTGCTGCGCAACGAGCGGATCTCAAACGTGGCGGGGCGCATCATGTCCTTCGCGGGCCTGCGCTATTACCAGATGACGATTGACGCGACCCGCGCCAAATTCATGTCCGATTGTCAGGAAAAGATCACCAATTTCACCACCCCGCTGGTGTTCTTCACGCTGGAGCTGAACCGGCTGGAGGATGACCATGTAGAGGGGCTGTTCGCCAACAACGCGGACCTCGCCCGCTACAAGCCGGTCTTTGACCGCATCCGCGCGATGAAACCCTACCAGCTTTCCGACGAGATGGAGAAATTCCTGCATGATCTGGGCGTGGTCGGTGACGCCTGGGAGCGGCTTTTTGACGAGACCATCGCAGGGCTGGGCTTTGAGGTGGACGGAGAGCCCCTGGGCATCGAGGGGACGCTGAACCTGCTGACCGATCATGACCGCGCCAAACGCGAAGCGGCAGCCCATGAATTGGCCCGCGTTTTTGGCATGAATATCAAGACCTTCGCCCGCGTTCATAACACCCAGACCAAAGAGAAAGAGGTGCTTGACCGCTGGCGCGGCATGCCCACCCCCCAGACCGGGCGCCACCTGTCCAATGATGTGGAACCCGAAGTGGTCGAGGCGCTGCGCAACGCGGTGGTCAATGCCTATCCCAAGCTGAGCCACCGCTATTATGAATTGAAGCGCAAATGGCTGGGGTTGGACCGGATGCAGGTCTGGGATCGCAACGCGCCCCTGCCGGTGGATGCGGTGAAAACCGTCGATTGGCCCACCGCGCGCCACATGGTGATGGAGGCCTATGCCGGCTTTGATCCGCGTATGGCCGATCTGGCAGCCCCTTTCTTTGACAAGGGCTGGATCGATGCAGGCGTGAAACCGGGCAAGGCACCGGGGGCTTTCGCCCATCCCACCGTCACGGATGTGCATCCTTACGTGATGCTGAACTACCTTGGCAAACCGCGCGATGTCATGACATTGGCGCATGAGCTGGGCCACGGCGTGCATCAGGTGCTGGCCGCGGGCCAGGGCGAGATGCTGTCCTCCACCCCGCTGACACTGGCCGAAACCGCCAGCGTATTCGGCGAGATGCTGACCTTCCGCAAAATGCTGGACGGGGCCAAGACACAGGCAGAACGCAAGACCCTGCTGGCAGGCAAGGTCGAGGATATGATCAACACCGTCGTGCGCCAGATCGCGTTTTATGATTTTGAATGCAAACTCCACGCCGCGCGCCGCCATGGAGAGTTGACCCCAGATGACATCAACGACCTGTGGATGAGCGTGCAGGCCGAAAGCCTCGGGCCTGCGTTTGATTTCATGGACGGGTATGAAACCTTCTGGGCCTATATTCCGCATTTCGTCCACTCGCCCTTCTACGTCTATGCCTATGCCTTTGGCGATGGCCTCGTGAACGCGCTTTACGCAGTTTATGAAGAAAACCCCGATGGCTTTCAGGACAAATATTTCGACATGCTCAAGGCAGGCGGCTCCAAGCATCACAAGGATTTGCTGGCCCCCTTCGGCCTTGATGCCTCGGATCCCGCCTTCTGGGACAAGGGCTTGTCGATGATCTCGGCGATGATCGACGAATTGGAGGCGATGGAGGGGTGAACGTCACACTTGCCCCGCTGGCACAGGACGATCGTGAGCAGGTGGCGCATCTGGGCGCCCATCCGGATCAGCTGCGTTTTTCCGGCCCGGTCGCTGCCGCCTTTGACGCAGCCGGTCCTGACATGGATTGTCACGCCATCCTTGCCGACAACACCACTGTCGGTTTTTCCAAGATCGACAGGGGCTATTCAAACCTGCACGGCTTTGCGGAAACAGGGGATCTGGGCCTGCGCAACGTCATCATAGATGCGGTGCGGCAAGGCCAAGGGCTGGGTACCACAGCCATGCGCGCCGCCTGTGGCTAACCGTCAATCTGAAAAACCCCGCCGCGATCGCCAGCTACCGCACAGGCGGCTTTACCGATACCGGTGCGATCTGGCCGCATAGCGGCGCTGGCCCGCAACATATCATGCGGCTGTCGCTCTCAGGCTGACGTCATCAATCTTGCGTCATCACCCTGACAGGCCCGTTTCTTCTTGCCTTAAATATCCCGGGGGGAGTCCGCAGGACGGGGGGCAGCGCCCCCCTTTTTCCACGGTGCAAATCAGATCCAATCAGATCAGTCCGGTTCAGGCGCTTTCCAGCATCCCCTTGGACATCGCCAGTTCGCGCATCCGTTTTTGCAGCTTTTCAAAGGCCCGCACCTCGATCTGGCGGATGCGCTCGCGGCTGACATCATATTGCGCACTCAGATCTTCCAGCGTGACGGTCTCATCGGCCAGACGCCGCTGGGTCAGGATATCACGCTCACGCGCGTTCAGCACATCCATCGCCTCGGCCAGCATGGCGCGCCGCGCCTCCATCTCGTCGCGTTCGGCGTAGTCATTGGCCTGATCAGCATCTTCATCCTCCAACCAGTCCTGCCACTGCATAGAGCCTTCGCCCTCGGACCCGATGGTGGCGTTCAGCGATGCATCTCCCCCGGACAGGCGGCGGTTCATGCTGATCACCTCATCCTCGGTCACGCCCAGATCGGTTGCGATCTGTTTGACGTTCTCGGGACGCATATCGCCCTCTTCCAGCGCGCCGATTTTGGATTTGGCCTTGCGCAGGTTGAAAAACAGCTTCTTTTGCGCCGATGTGGTGCCCAGTTTCACAAGGCTCCATGAGCGCAGGATATATTCCTGTATCGAGGCGCGGATCCACCACATCGCATAGGTGGCAAGGCGAAAGCCCTTTTCAGGGTCAAACCGTTTGACGGCCTGCATCAGGCCGACATTCGCCTCGGAAATCACCTCGGCCTGCGGCAGGCCATAGCCGCGATAGCCCATGGCGATTTTTGCCGCCAGCCGCAGGTGGCTGGTGACCATGCGATGCGCAGCCTGGGTGTCTTGCTCCTCAACCCAGCGTTTGGCCAGCATATATTCTTCTTCCGGCTCCAGCAGGGGAAATTTGCGGATCTCTTGCATATACCTGTTCAGGCCGCCTTCGGGCGTTGGTGCCGGAAGATTTGCATAATTGCTCATCTGTTCTGTCCCTTTCCACATGAGGGACCCCTAAAGTTAAGGGGCTTAACATTCCATCTATGCCGCGTCCGCATCACCTTCAAGGAGTGTGGCGCGAAATGTTTAACGAACCATAACCGATTTTCTGTCGTGATTTACAGATCATGTCAGAGAAGTAACGCCGATGTGCGAGGCTGTGTTCCCTAAGTTGCATGGCAAAGTCGTGACATGGCGGGCTGTCAGCCGCCCAGAATGGCGATCAGATCGGCCATATCCTGTGGAACGGGGGCCTCAAAGCGCAGCGTCTTGCCGCTGACAGGATGCACAAAGCCCAAGACCTGCGCATGCAATGCCTGCCGGGGAAAGTCACGCAGGGCCAATGCGGCGGCCTCGCTGATCGACCCTTGCGCCAGTTTGCGCCGCCCGCCATAGGTGGGATCACCAACCAGCGCGTGACCGGCATGGGCCAGATGCACCCTGATCTGATGCGTGCGCCCTGTTTCCAGCCAGCATTCCACAAGGCTCAGCACGGCAGGCGCACCGAATTGCGCGACGATCCGCGCCCGCGTCACCGCATGGCGACCGCCCTGAAACAGCACCGCCTGCCGCTGCCTGTCAGTTTTGTGGCGCGCCAGTTGGGTGGTGATTTTCATGATATTGCCCGGCTCGAAATTCACGCCTTTGACACCGCGCAGGCGCGGATCATTGGCATCGGGCACGCCGTAAACGACCGCTTTGTAATACCGCTCCACGGTGTGTTTTTCGAATTGCGCCGCCAGACCATGATGGGCGCGGTCGGATTTGGCCACGACCAGCAGGCCGGATGTATCCTTGTCGATCCGGTGCACGATACCGGGCCGTTTCATACCGCCCACACCGGACAAGGCCGCGCCGCAATGGGCCAGCAGCGCATTGACCAACGTGCCCGAGGGCGAGCCGGGCGCGGGATGCACCACCATGCCAGCGGGCTTGTCGATGACGATCAGGTCATCATCCTCGAACATCACCGAAAGCGGGATGTCCTCGGGGCCGATATGGCTGTCTTCGGCCTCTGGCACAGCGATTTCAACGATATCGCCTTCACCAACGCGGGTCTTTGGGTCTGTTGCAAGCTGGCCATTCAGGGTGACATGTCCCTCGGCGATCAGCCGCATCAGCCTTGTGCGCGACAGGTTCGCATCATCTGGCACATCACGCGAAAGCGCCTTATCAAGGCGGGGTGGCGGATCAGCACAGATCCGGACAGAAAGGTGGCCTTGGCCCATGAGCGATCAATCTCCACTGCCCGATACGGGCAC
>JBLRWJ010000078.1:0-10346 GCA_047921315.1 Rhodobacterales bacterium
CGCGATCAGGGCCAAAACCGCGACAACGGGCGCGACCAGCCGCGTGATCAGGGCAGGCCACAGGGGCGCGAGTCACAGCGTGACCAGAACCGTGACCAGAACCGCGAGCGTCCGGCGCGCCAGAACAGGGATAGTGCAAGCCCCAACCCGGAGGATCATCAGAGCGATGTTCTTGATCTCGGGCAGGACAGCGGTCTGGTCGACACCCCGGAAAGCAAATCCGACGCGCCGGTCCCCCCTGCGCCCGAAGCGGCGGCAAAGCCCGCCCCCCGCGCCAGAACCGCGCCGCGTGCCAAGCGCAGCGCTGACGCCACACAATCTGCAACAGAAGCGGGCGAGGCTGCGCAAAGTGCTGCTCCCGAAGGCGCGACAGTGCCGGAGGATCAACCAAAACCAAAGCCCCGCGCCCGCGCGCCGCGCAAACCCAAGGTGCAGCAAACCGGTGGTGATGACACATCAGGCACGCCTGAAGCGGCTGAATAATACCAGTTCTGCGTGATAGCAGGATCACAGGCGCGCCCCGGCTGGCGCGCCTTTTTTATGGCTGTCCGGCTTTGACAGAACGGGCAACGGAACCGGCTACAGATCGGGCCAAAGCGCAAAACTGTTCCAATCCCACGGTTTCGGCCCGCTCTGTCGGTTTGATACCGGCAGCGATCAGATGATCCTCCAGATCCGTGACCAACCCTTTGCAGGCGGCCCGCATCATCTTGCGCCGCTGGTTGAAGGCTATGGCGATGACCCGCTCCAGCACTTTGGGATCGGCGGGATAGCGGGGTTGGGGCAGGGCGGTCAGATGGACGACGGCGCTGGAAACTTTTGGGGGGGGCGTAAACGCCTCTGGCGGCAGGGTCAGCACAATGCGCGCCGCGCAACGCCATTGCGCCAACAGGGCCAGCCGCCCATAGGCTTTGCCGCCGGGTTGCGCCACGATCCGCTCCGCCACCTCGCGCTGGAACATCAGCGTCAGACTGTCCCAAAAGGGCGGCCAGACAGGCGGGGTCAGCCAACGGATCAACAGTTCGGTGCCCACATTATAGGGCAGATTGGCCGCCACCCGGATCGGCGGGGTCAGATGCGCCAGCGCGTCCACTTCCAGCGCATCGCCCAGAACCACTTGCAACCGTCCGGGATAGGCCTGTGCGATCTGCTCCAGCGCGGGCAGGCATCTGGGGTCTTTCTCGATCGCCAGCACCCGGCGCGCGCCCTCGGCCAGCAGGCCACGCGTCAGTCCTCCGGGGCCCGGCCCGATCTCCAGAACATCACAGCCGGACAGATCCCCCGCTTGGCGCGCGATCTTGGCTGTCAGGTTCAGATCCAGCAGAAAATTCTGCCCCAACGCCTTTTGGGCCGCGATGCCATGGGTCTCGATCACCTGTCGCAGCGGCGGAAGGCTGTCTATGCCGGTCATGACTTCATTGTTCCAAAAATACTCATTGCGCGCGGCCCGCCTTGGCCATGACATCGGCCATTTTCAGCGCGGCAATTAGCGATGACGGATCGGCCACGCCCTGTCCGGCAATATCAAAAGCGGTGCCATGATCGGGGGAGGTGCGGATGAAAGGCAGGCCCAGCGTGACATTGACGCCGCCTGCAAAATCCAGCGTCTTGATCGGGATCAGGGCTTGGTCGTGATACATGCAGATCGCCGCGTCATAGCGCGCCCTTGCCCCGGCGTGAAACATCGTATCGGCTGAATGCGGTCCGGTGATGTCCAGCCCCTCTGCGCGCAACGCCGCCAGAACAGGGGTGATCAGCCGGATTTCCTCATCCCCCATCGCGCCACCTTCGCCGGCATGCGGGTTCAGACCGGCCACGGCCAGACGCGGGGCGGTGATGCCGAAATCGCGCCGCAGGGCTGCATGGGTGATCAATATCGTCTCGCGCAGCAAGACCGCGGTCAGCGCCTGCGCCACCTCGGATAGCGGGATATGGATCGTGACAGGCACCACCCGCAGCGCGTCGCAGGCCAACATCATCACAACGCGGGGGGTATCCGCCAAGGCGGCCAGATATTCCGTATGTCCGGGATAGGCAAAATCCGCGCCATCCTTCAGCGCCTTCTTGTGGATCGGCGCAGTGCACAAGGCCGCCGCCGCGCCCGATTGTACCAGCGCCACGCCCCGCGCAATGGCGTCGATCACGCCCTGCGCATTGGCGCGGTCCGGCTGGCCGGGAATGGCGGGGGCGGCAAAGGGCAGGGGCAACACAGGCAATGCGCGCCGGCTGGCCTCCAGGGCTGCGGCCGGGGTGTCGATCAGGTGCAGCGGCGTGCCGGCAGGCAGATGGCGCGGGTCCCCGATATAGAAAAACGGCACCGTGCCTTGCAACGCGGCCCAGGCTTTGGCGGCAATTTCCGGCCCCACCCCCGATGGTTCCCCGCAGCTAAGCGCGATCGGGGCTGTCATTTGTCAATGATGCGCGCATCCGCGACCAGTTGCGCCAGAAACCCGTTTGCATAGGATTCAAGCCGCTGATTGCGCAATTGCGCCGCGATCTGCTCGCGCGATGTATCCTCGGCCCCGGCGGCTGTGCGGCCGCAGAGCATCAATACCATCAACAGATCAGATCCGTCCGCAGCGGTGCGTGTCAGGTTTGCCGAAATCTCGCCCCGGTCCAGTTTGGCCAGTTCCAGCGCCACATCGCGGGGCAGATCGGCAGGCGCGCTGGCCAGTCTTTGCAGCACATCCTCGGGTTGCCCCTTGGCCACCCCGTAAAGATCATCGCAGGTATCCACATTGGCGCGCAGGCGTGCCGCGGCGGTCATATTCGCCTCCGAGCGGCCACCGGGCAGGTAATAGGCGGCATAATCGACCGCGGCAAATTCCTGCGCGACAACGCCTGTTTCCTCGATCCCGCGCAGTTGGAACAGCGCAATCGCCCCTTCAAGCGGGATCGGCTGGGTCACATCGCCCACGCCCAGACCCAAGATCACCGGCCGCAGCGGGGCAGGAAGGTTGGTGATGGGCATCCAGTCCAGCCGCCCGCCATTGCTGCGGCTTTGCGTGGCCGAGACGCTGCCCGCCTCGGCGGAAAACTGCGCGATGGAGGTGATCTGGCTGATCCGTTCCGCCGTGGCCTGCGCCTGCTCGGCCTGTTGTGGCGGGGCGGGGATGATGATTTCGGAGAGCAGAACGCGCACGGTGCTGCCGCCGGTGATCGCGCCGATGGCCTTGTCTATGTCAGCCTCGGTGATCTGCACGCGTGACAAAAACCGCGCCCGGATCAGATCGCGCCAGCCCAGCGAGGCGATGATGAAATCACGAAATGTTTCCTCGGCCACGCCCGCCCCTGCAATCGCACGCAGGAACGCCTCGCGCGACAGATCGGCGCGCGCGGCGAACTCGGTCATCCCGTTCAGAATCGCTTCTTCGGTAATCTCGATCCCGGCATTGCGGGCGCTGGCCAGTTTCACACGATCCTCGATCAGTTGCCGGCGGGCCAGCTCGGTCAGATCACCGGGGGTGCGGAAGACGCGCAGCAGGGCGATGCGCTGTTCCACCTCATAGCGGGTGACAACCCTGTCATCGACCGATACGACCGGGGCGAACAGCCCTTGTGCCGTGGCATGGGGTGCCTGTCCCAGCAAGCCCAGAACGGTCACAAGAGCGTAAAGGGCTGCGCGTTTCATCTGTATCATAAGGGCGAGTTCCTGCAGGTCCGTTTATAGCTTGCATCGGTAGAGCCAACGCCAAATCCCCTTATGGCGACGGTAAAGCCGATATCGGTTGACGGCGCGACGATAGCCGATGAGGTGAAGCGGCGCGAGAGGGAAAGGTTCAACTCGACACATTCGTTACGATAGCCCAATCCCATCCCGGCTGCCGATGTCCTGTCTCGTGCCACGTCATAGCGCACATTGGCCGAACCCGTCCAGTGACGCGCAAAGCGATAGCTGCCGTCAAGCGTCCATTCCGATTGCGTGGCCATGCGGTCTTCGTCCAGATCGGTGCCCAGCCAGACATAGGAGGCCCCCAGATTGAAATCCTGCCGTTGCAGCATCAGCCGCGCCTCGGCTTTGGACAGGGCCAGATCACCGTCATGCAATGTGCGCGTGCTGAGCGAGAGGCCCGCAGGGGTCTTGATCTGCGCCGCGATCAGCAGATCAGACACCTGCCCCGTCAGGCCGGAGGTCCGGCTGAAATCTGTATCGGATGTCTCACGGATGATCTGGCCCAGCACCAGATTGGTCTGCACCCCCTGTGGCGCGCTGCGCATCCAGTTCACACCATAAGCCGCCACCAGCCCGCGTTCGCGGCGGTCCGGCGCGGGAAAGCGCGACAGGTCAAGCAGATTGCCCTCGTCAAATTCGACGCGGGTGCTTTCATCATTGGGCAGGTTGCGGCGGCTGCCGCCGGTCCAGCCAAGCATCGCCATCGGTTCCATGAGATGGGTGGCACCGCGATCCGTGCGGCGCAGCAGCGGCCAGCGCAGCGTCACCGCCGCTTGTGGCACCACCTCGGCAAGATCACCGGCGAATGTGTCATCCTGCAAGGTGCGGAACCCGTCCAGCGCAAGGCCGCCCTGCACCGCCGCCTGCACCCCGTAGGCCAGTGACCAGTTGCGCAGCCAGACAGCATCCGCCGTCACCCGCCCCACATCGCGCCCGATCCCATCGGTCGGATCATCAGACGACCTGTAGCGCGCATTGGCGTTGACACCGATGCGCAGCTCGCCGCCCAGAACACCCGGCAAGAACCGCTGCTCATATTGCAGTTCACCGATGATGGTCGGCAAGGTGGCGTTGCTCTCATTCTCGCGCAGGGTTTGATAGCCGGTCAGGCTGCCGCGCAAAAACTGATCCCGCCGCGTGCGGGTTACGGCGATGGAACTGTCTAGCCGCTCTTTGTCGGAATAGTCATAATCCAGCAAATAGCTGTCATCGCTGGTTAATTCGATGTTGAACGTCAACTGGAAGTCGCGCGGCAGGGCAAAGCTGCCACGCCCGAACAAATAGGCACGCCGCGTGCGCGGGCCGATATCATCCTGCGAGAACGCCCCGTTGAATTCGATATTACCCCTGCGGAACGCCTGTCTGTAGCGCAGTTCCAGCGTTTGTGTGTCCGGCGACAGATAGGGCGTGATGGTCAGATCGCGATGATCGCCCAGCGTCACGAAATAGGGCAGCTTGATACCCAGCCCAAGGCGCGATGTCTGGCGCAATTGCGGGGTCAGCACCCCGGTTGCCCGCTCCAGCGTGGGATCAGGCAGGCGCAAACGGGGCAGCCACAGGACCGGCACATCCAGAATACGCACCTGCGCATTGTCAAAATATAGCTGCTGCTCTTCCTGATCATGCACCACCCGCGTGGCGCGGATCTGCCAGAGCGGTGGCTTTCCATCCTCGCAGATCCGGCAGGATGTGGCGGCGGTTTTGTAAAGCTGCGTATAGCGCCCGCCGATCCGGTCAATCCGGCTGGCCGCAAGTTGCACCTGTTGATCCATCACCATACGCGCGCCGCGCAACAGCCCGTTTTCCAGCCCGGCGTCCAACTCTCCACCATCGGCCAGCACCACGATGCGCCCGTCTTCGATCAGGGTGATCGGTCCCTCAAGGATCAGACGGTCGGCGCTGCGGTCATAGATAATACGCGCCGCGCGCAGACGCGTGCTGCCTGACAGCGCCTCGACATTGCCTTGCGCAATCAGACGGTCACGCCCCTCAAGGCGCAGGCTGTCCGCCACAAGAATGGCGGGCGCGCCTTGCGCGGTCTCTGCCGGCGGCACCTGTGCCATCAATGGGGTGGGCACAGCCAAAGCGGCCAGCATCGCAGCACAGCCCAGCGCGGCCAGAACGGCGCGCAGCCCTCGCATGACATCAGGCCGCCGCATCATCCATCCTCCATGTTCAAAAGCAATCCCACCGCCAGCAGGATGGATGCCACCGGCGGCGCCCATGCCGCCAGCACGATCGGTATCTGGCCGTTCTCGCCCATGATCTGCGCAAAATTACGGATATAGAACAAGGTGAACCCCAGCAAAACCGCCGACAGCACGGCAATACCCGTGCCACCAAAGCGCACATGGCGCATCGTAAAGGCCGCGCCCAAAAGCACCATCGCTGTCAGGAACAAGGGGCGCGCCAGTTCCATCTGGAACCAGACCTGATGGCGGCGCGCCGAAAAACCCGCCGCTTCCAACTGCGCCACGTAATCGGGCAAATCCCAGATCGAGATCGCGTCAGGGCGGCCGAAACTGTCGCGGATGCGTTCTTGTGTCAGGTCGGACGGGATCGTCAATGTCTCGAATGTGTCCGACAGGGCCTCGGCATTGCTGCCCAGTTCCAAAGGCCAGACCTTTACGCCGCTGGCCAGCCATGCCCCCGGTGTCAACATCGCCTCGCGGGCTTCGATACGGCGCGCGGGGCCGCCTTGGGGTGCGTAGCTCAGGAAGGTGATATCATAAAACACTGTCCCATCCGGATTGGCCCGCGCGGCGCGGATCACCGTTTGCCCCTCATCCCCGCCCTGACGCAGCCACAACCCCTCACGCGAGACTGACAGAACATCCGTCACGCCCGAGCGGTAGCCCTCAAAGAGGCTGGCATACCGCTTGGATGTGGCCGCCACGACAGGGTTAAGAACACTGACCGCAACCGCCCCGATCAAAAGCGCCATGGTCACAGGCGCGAGCAACGCAATCAAGGCCGAGCGTCCGGCCGCGCGCGTTACCACCAATTCGCTGCTGCGCGCCAGACTCAGGAATAAGGTGATTGCCGCCAGCATCATCACAAGCGGCAAAATGTCATTGATGGCGCGGGGCATGTTGAGAAGGGTCAGTTGCGTGATGCGGCGAAAACCGATCCCGTCCGCCGAAAAGCGCCGCAACTGTTCCACCAGATCAATCAGCGCCAGCAACAGGAAGAAAACGGTCAGGATGCCCAGAAAGGTCATCACGAAACGCCGTGCGAAATAGCGGTGCAGGATCATGGTTGCACCGCGCCTTGTGCTGCGGCATGCGGCGCGCGCGCCCTGCGTCGGGGCCGGGCGGTCCATGCCAGCAGCGCGCCCGCCATGGCCAGCCCCGCGACAGAGGGCGCATAAACCAGCGGCCACAGATCCGCATTGGCGCGCACCGGGTCTGTGACCAGCCCCTCGATCAGCTTGACCAGCACCAGCAGCACCAAGGCCCCGACGATCTGTTTCCACACGCCAAAGCGCGAAAATCCCCCCACCAGCAGCGCCGAAAACCCGATCAGCGCCGCCGCAAGGGCCATCAAGGGCTGGTTGATCCTGCCGTGCAATTCCTCTGCGATGACGCCGCGCGACTGGCCGGTTTCCGTGGCAATCGCCTCGGGCGCTGTCAGCAACTCCCAGCTTCCGACATGGCGCACCTCGCGCATATGGGCGCGGGGCGATACCAGCAGGGCGGTGATATCATAAGTGAAATCTGCAAAATGGGTGGTATAGAGCAACTGTGTCTGCGGGAAATAGGTCTGCGACAGGCCGTCCACCATCACCAGCCTTGTGCCGGCGCTGTCATTGACCAAAAACGCCTCGGTCGCGGTATGGGTCAGGCTGCGATCAGGGCGGCTGCGGTCGGACAGATAGACATCATGCAGCCCGCCTTCCGGGGAAATTTCGCGGATATAAAAGGTGATCCCGCTGGAAGGGTGCAGGAATGTCCCTTCGGTCAACAGCTTGGCGGTGACGTTTTGCGACAACTCCGCCTCGCGCTGTTTCATCTCTTCCAGCGAGGCAGGCACCAGCAGATGCGTCAGCACCGACATCATCCCCGCAACCACAAGCCCGTAAACCGCCACCGGACGCGCCAGCCGCCAGGGGCTGAACCCGGTGGCCTGCATCACGACCAGCTCGCTCTCGCTGCTCAGCCGGTTGGTCACATAGACCGCCCCCGCAAAGGCCGCCATCGGCAGCACCAGCCGGATCACATTGGGCAGGGTCAGCAGCGAGAACTCCACAAAAACCATCGCAGACTGGCCATCACCGACCAGACGGTCAAACAGGCGCACCGCCTGATTGATCCAATAGATCGACACCAGGATCAGGGCGAAGAATCCAAACAGGACCATCATCTGCGAAAGCAGATATCTGTCGAATCTTGCCACCTATCGCCCCCGCTGTCCCACCTGATCCGCTGTCAGGCTACTAGATGTGACGGTTGGGTAAAACTGCTATCTGGTCAAGCGGGCGAGCCACCGCTAGGTTGCAGCTTTGCACCGGTGCGCATCTGTTTATTCCGCAGGAGAAATTCATGACCGATCCCGTTTCCATTCACGTTGTCCAAACCGATCTGGCGGCACTGGCCGATGTGGAAGGCCGGATCGCCATTGTGGTTGAGGCCCCTGAAACGATCAATGCGATCACCCGGCGTCTGAACCGGCTGACACATGGGGCGCTGGCGCGGGGGCTTGCCTCAAAGGGGTTTGCCAAGCTGAAACCCGGTGAGGCGATCAGCCTTGCCTATCCTGCCGGTCTGACCGCCGAGGCGTTGGATGTGGTGTGCCTGCCACGTGGCGCATCCTCGCTTGAGGCGCGCAAGGCCGGGGTCACGCTGTCCAAGCTCAAGGGCAAGTCGGATGTGCTTGTTCTGGCCGGGCCACTGCGCCATGCGGCGGAACTGGGCCTTGGCATGGCGCTGCGCGCCTATCGTTATGATGATATGAAATCTGTCGATCCGGATGCTGTTGCTGAAGCTGATGCTGATGCTGATACTGAGTCCGGCACCGAGACGGACCCCACAGCGCCGCCGATGGGCGATGTTACGCTGATGGTCAGCAAACCCGATGTGATCGAGGCCGCGCTGGCCCCGCTGCGCGCCGCCGCCGAAGGGGTGTTTCTGACCCGCGATCTGATCAATGCCCCGGCCAATATCCTGACCACGACCAGTTTTGCCGCCCGGCTGCTGGCGCTGCGCGATCTGGGGGTCGAGGTCGAGGTGCTGGAAGAGGCGGATCTGGAAAAGCTGGGCATGGGCAGCCTGCTCTCGGTCGGGCATGGCAGCGACAGCCCGTCCAAAGTGGTGGTGATGCAATGGAAGGGCGGGGCCAGCGATGCCGCGCCGCTGGCGCTGATCGGTAAGGGTGTCATGTTCGACACTGGCGGCTACAGTCTGAAACCGGCAGGCGGCATGGAGGACATGACCATGGATATGGGCGGGGCTGGCGTGGTGGCGGGCGTGATGCACACGCTGGCGCGGCGCGGGGCAAAGGCCAATGTCGTGGGGCTTGTCGGGCTGGTGGAAAACATGATCTCTGGCCGGGCGACACGGCCCGGTGATGTGGTGCGCTCGATGAAGGGTGACACGATCGAGGTGATCAATACCGATGCCGAGGGGCGCCTGGTGCTGGCCGATGTGATGTGGTATGCGCAGGACCGGTTCAAACCCGTTGGCATGATTGATCTGGCAACCCTGACCGGGGCGGTGATTGTCGCCTTGGGCCATGAAAAGGCGGGCGTGTTTTCCAATGATGACACCCTGTGCAACGCGGTGCTGAAAGCCGCCGAGCGTGAAGGTGAGGGCGCATGGCGTCTGCCGCTTGATCCGGCCTATGACAAGAAACTGAAATCAACGATTGCCGATATGAAAAACGTGGGCGGGCGCGATGCGGGCTCCATCACCGCCGCGCAGTTCCTTGGCCGTTTTGTGCAGGACACAACGCCTTGGGTCCATCTGGATATTGCCGGTGTCGGCAGCGTCAAATCTGAAACGACCTATGCCCCGCAAGGTGCGACAGGCTGGGGCGTCTTGGCGCTGAACCGTCTGATCGCCGACCGGTTTGAAGCCTGACACCATGGGGGCGGCCTATTTCTATCACCTGACGCAGAACCCGCTGGAGGTGGCTTTGCCTCAGCTTTTGGCGCGCGCGCGGGCGGCGGGATGGCGTGTGGCGGTGCGCGGGCGTGATCCCGCGCGGCTGGAGTGGCTGGACAGGCAGCTTTGGCTGGGACCGCAAGAGGGGTTCCTGCCGCATGGTTTGGCAGGCGGGCCGCATGATGCCGCACAGCCTGTCTTGCTGACCACGGATGCCGCGGCGAATGATCCGGCCTGCCTGATGACGGTGGACGGTGCCGCGCTGACTGCCCCAGAGGTGCAAGCGCTGGAGCGGGTCTGCGTGATCTTTGACGGCAATGATCCCACCGCCGTCCAGACGGCACGCGATCAATGGAAATCGCTGACAGATGCGGGTTGTGCGGCGAAATACTGGTCCGAGGCCTCGGGCCGCTGGGAGATGAAAGCGCAGCGCGGCACCTGAGGTATCTGTGGTTCTTTGAGTATTTTCGGAACAATGAAGCCGGTGCGATCAGCCTGTGGTGATCAGCGTGTGAGTATCAGCGTGTGAGGATGAGGGAGCCGCTGCGGATTTCCACGCTGGAGAAGCGTTG
>JBLRWJ010000078.1:10446-13016 GCA_047921315.1 Rhodobacterales bacterium
ATCAGCGTGTGAGGATGAGGGAGCCGCTGCGGATTTCCACGCTGGAGAAGCGTTGCAGATAGGTCATGCCCAGAAGGGATTCGCGCATGTCGCCCTCATTGACATAGGCGCGGATGCCACGATCCTCGATGTCACCGATGCTGATACGCTCCAGCCGCACGGGGGCGGTGCGGACCTGCCCATTGGCGGTCATGGCGCTGCCGATAAAGGACAGACCGGCCAGATCCAGCCCGGCGCTGGCCGCATCATGCCGGCTGAGAAAGATATCCGTGGCGCCGGTATCGACCAGAAACCGGACCGGGGCGCCGTTGACATGGGCGGTCAGGTAATAATGCCCATCGGGGGCGCGGGGCAGTTCGATCCGGCCCTGGGCGCTGAAAACGGATTGCGAGGGGCGGACGGTCTGGCGGATATCGGACCACAGCCCCACTGCCGCGATCACCCCCAGAAACAGCAGCACCCAGATCACGGCCTGTTGCAGTGTTTTGCCCAGGCTTTGGCGGTTCTGGACGAAGAACCAGACTGCAACGACTGTTCCCAGCAGGATCAGGTAGGTCAATCTGCCGAAATCATCGCCGCTCATGTTATCCGCCTTGGTGTTTCCTGCATGATATAGGGGTGCACGCTGGCGCTGCAATCAAACGGTCATGCCAAAGTCACGCAGCCCGTCCAGCACGAACTGCACCGACAGCGCCGCCAGCAGCATACCCAGCAGGCGGGTGACGACATTGATGCCGACGCGGCCAAGGGCGCGTTCAAACAGCGAGGCCGTCAGAAACATCGCCATGACCAGCGTCAGCACGGCCAGCATCACCCCGATGATCGCAGCCAGCCCGGCCCATCCCGGTTGCTGGCCCGCCAGCAGGATCATCGAGGCAATCGCCCCCGGACCTGCGATCAGGGGGATGGCAAGGGGGAAAACGGATGGATCGGGGCGGTCTTCGTCGGTCTGGTCCTCGCGGCGTTTGGCGCGGCGGTCAAAGAGCATGTCAAGCGCCGTCAGAAACAGCAAGATCCCGCCCGCGATGCGGAAGGCGGGCATCGATATGCCGACAAACCCCAGCACCGCCTCGCCGGCTGTGGCGAACAGGGTCAGCAGGATCGCGGCCACGATCACGGCGCGCAATCCGATGGCGCGGCGGGCGCGCGCTGTCATGCCTTGGGTAAGGGCCGCGAAGAGCGGCACCAGACCGATCGGGTCGATGATCACGAAAAGCGTGACGAAAGCGGTGATCAGGAAAGCGCTGTCCATGCGCAGCAATCTAGCGGCACAGATGGCCGGGCGGCAAGGGGCGTGGCGCGGGGCCGGGGCGATCCGTTGCCGCGCTGTCCTCGGGGGGCTGAAAGATCAAGGCGATGTCCGCCGCGCCCAGCAGCGACCACTGTCCGGGTTGCAGGTCACGGGGCAGTGACAGGCCACCCAGCGTTTCGCGGTGCAGGTCTTCGACATGGTTTCCGGTGGCGGCAAACATGCGGCGCACCTGATGATACCGCCCTTGGGTCACCGTCATCCGGATCTCGGTTGGCGATATCACTTCAAGCGTGGCGGGGGCCAGCGGCTTGTCCTCACCCTTCAGCATCATCTGGCCCGAGGCGAAGAGCGCGCTTTCCGTGCCATCAAGCGGCCGGGCCAGTCTGGCGCGATAGGTCTTTGTGACATGGCGTTTTGGGCTGATGATACGCTGCAACAGCCGGCCATCATCGGTCAGGAGCAGCAGACCGGAGGTTTGTTTGTCCAGACGGCCAATGGTCGAGATCGCGGGATCACGCCGCCGCCAGCGATCCGGTAGCAGATCATAGACAAGGGGGCCGTTTTCGTGATGCGAGCAGGTCATCCCCAAAGGTTTGTTCATCAGGATCACCAGCCCTGCGACAGGGTCCAGCGCTGCGCCGTTGATCTGCATGGCACCCGACAGATCAGGCGTGACGGGGATGCGTTTGCTGGCATCGCGCAGCCTGATCCCGTCCAGCGTGATCGCGCCCGCCGCGGCCATCTTTGCCACGTCACTGCGCGAGCCGTAGCCCATAGAAGAAAGCAGCCTGTCAATGCGGGTGGTTGGCGTCTTTGCCATCGGGCTGTGGTCCTAAGCTGTTCTGCACCGGCCGCACGCGGCATGATGATTGCGGGTTCGCAAACCTGATGCAGCCTGAAGGGGGGGGCTGCGCGGCAATCTAGCGGGAGGAGGGGCCGGGCCGCAAGGGCGCCCGTGGGATCAGAAAAAGGCAAGGGCGACAACCCCGACAGCACCGCTTGACACCGCTTGTGGCCGTGGATGATGCTGGTCAGCGATGCGGGATATTTTTGACGTTCAAACAAGGCTAAGCGCGCAAACAACGGATAGGTCCACGCCGACTGCGCGGCGCAGGGGGCTTGCTTATCCTGTCGCGCGACGATCTGCGCCAAGGGCAAAAATTTATGTCGGACCGGATCTTGGCGGATGACATGAGCGCCACCATCTGCAACAGACCATATCACATGCGGTCTATGATCATGCTCAAGACCTCTGCATGACATCGTTCCGGGTTCAGGATGAGGGCAGCGCCTGCCGGGGGGCAGGCAGGCGCTGCCC
>JBLRWJ010000079.1:0-13015 GCA_047921315.1 Rhodobacterales bacterium
CTAGATTCCGTCATAAACCGCGTTGCGCAATCACAGAACAGTTTGTTCCAGCATCGGCAAAGGCGCGCCAATCAAGCCTCGGGTCTGGCCCAATCGGCCGCGTGCATCTCGCGCAGGCGGCTGGCGGTGCGTTCAAATTCAAACGTGCCTTCCCCCTCAAGATACAGCATCTCAGGGGATGCGGCCGCAGAACAGATCAGCCGCACACGGGCCTCATAGAGCGCGTCAATCAGGGTGACAAAGCGCTTGGCCTCGTTAAAATTGGTGCGCCCCAATGTCGGGACATTCTCCAGCACCAGCACGCGCGCGGCCTCTGCCAGGGCCAGATAATCCGCAGCGCCCAAGGGTTTGCCGCAAAGCTGGTAAAACGATGCCCGCGCCACCCCATTGCGAAAGGCAGGGATTTCCACCTCGCGCCCTTTGACATGCAGCGTCAAAGATCCGGCGACGCCCCCTGTCAGATCCTGCCAGATCGCCTCGATCGCGGCGCGGGCGTTATCATTGATGGGGGTGAAATAGACGGGCGAGCCTTCCAGCCGGTCCTGACGGTAATCACGATGGCTGATCAGTTCATGCACAACCATCTGCTCTTTGAGCTGGGCGATGAAGGGCAGGAAAAGCTGGCGGTTCAACCCGTTCTTATACAGATCATCCGGCACCCTGTTGGATGTGGTCACAACCACGACACCGGCCTTGAACAACGCCTCGAACAGGCGGCCCACGATCATCGCATCGGCGATATCGGTGATCTGCATCTCATCAAAGGCCAGCAGCTTGACCTCGGCGGCAACGGACGCGGCCACCGGGGCGATGGCGTCTTCGACACCGCGTTGCCGCGCCTTATGCATGCCGTTGTGGATTTCCTGCATGAAGGCGTGGAAATGCACGCGGCGCACCGGCACATCCAGACTGTCGACAAACAGGTCCATCAGCATCGACTTGCCGCGCCCCACGCCGCCCCACAGGTATAGCCCCTTGGGTGGCTCTGGCGGTTTGCGAAACAGCCCGCGTTTGGCCGGTTGCGCCAGCGCCGCGCGGATGCGTTCAAATTCCGGCAGCACCTCCAACTGGGCATCGTCGGGCGTCAGGCTGCCATCCTGCACGCGGGCGGCGTAAATCTGGGGAAGTGTTTTCATACGACTTCCTTAGCGCGGGGCCTGCACGGTGAAAAGACGCCAAAGCATCAGCAAAGCTGTCTATGATCCGCACATTTCCTGAATTGACGCCACTGTCGGATCGCATAGGTTCTGCCGCACCATATCAGGAACGCCGCAATGCGTAGCACCGCCCCCGCGCAACCCGCATCAATCTTTACGCCTGTCCTGATCGTGGGCTGTGCCATCATCATGGTGTCTTTTGCCATCCGCGCCAGTTTCGGCGTGTTCCAGATCCCGATTGCCGAAGAATTCGGCTGGCTGCGCGCCGAATTCAGCCTTGCCATCGCCATCCAGAACCTTGCCTGGGGCATCGGTCAGCCGCTGTTTGGCGCGATGGCGGAAAAGGTGGGTGACCGCAAGGCGATCATTCTGGGCGCGCTGGTCTATGCGGCGGGGCTGGTGCTGTCATCCTTTGCGGTGACCCCGACAGAGCATCAGATTTACGAAATCCTTGTGGGTTTCGGTGTTGCCGGCACCGGATTCGGCGTGATCCTTGCCGTTGTGGGCCGCGCCTCCAGCGATGAGAACCGCTCGATGAGCCTTGCCATCGCCACCGCGGCAGGATCGGCGGGGCAGGTCTTTGGCGCGCCCATGGCGGAATGGCTGCTGACCATGATGACATGGCAAAGCGTGTTTCTGGTCTTTGCGGCATCGATCATCGCCATGCTGGCCTTTTTGCCGCTGATGAGCGCGCCCACACCCCCCGCCAGCCGCGCCGCGCTTGAAGAGAGCATGGGCACGATCCTGAAAAAAGCATTCCGCGATCCGTCCTATACGCTGATCTTTCTGGGCTTTTTCAGTTGCGGCTATCAACTGGCCTTTGTGACAGCGCATTTCCCCGCCTTCGTGACCGAGATGTGCGGCCCGATCCTGCCGGGGGGCATGCTGCATTCCATTGGTATCACAACAACCTCGGCCTTGGGCGCGGCTGCCATATCGCTGATCGGGCTGGCCAATATCGCAGGCACCTTGGCGGCGGGATGGGCGGGCAAGCGCTATTCCAAGAAATACCTGCTGGCGGGCATCTATACAGGGCGCACGCTGATCGCCGCCGCCTTTATCCTGACCCCGATAACACCCGCCACGGTGCTGCTGTTTTCTGTTTTCATGGGCGCACTGTGGTTGGCCACGGTGCCGCTGACCTCTGGTCTGATCGCGCATATTTACGGTTTGCGCTATATGGGCACGCTATACGGCATCGTGTTTTTCAGCCATCAGTTGGGCAGCTTTCTGGGCGTCTGGCTGGGTGGCAAGATGTATGACATCACCGGCGATTACACGATGGTCTGGTGGATCGGCGTGGGCGTAGGCGCGTTCAGCGCCATCGTGCATCTGCCGGTGCGCGAAAAACCATTGCCGCTTGCGGTCAGACCCGCCTGACGCGGCTATGCCTTGTAGCCCGCCGCATTGGGCACGCGGGCTGCATTCGCCTCGCGCAGTTTTGCGGCGGCATCATCATAGAGAAACGGCAAAAACGCATAGCGCGTGCCATGGGTGACGCGCCCCACCGCATGCAGCAATGAGCAGGAAAAGATCACCGCCGCCCCTTTGGGTGCCTTGATCCCCTGCGGGCTATATTCGGGGAATGACACGGCACCGCCCTCAAAATCATCGTTCAGGTTGATCGACACGGCAAAGCGGCGATGCGCGGTGCCAAGCGTTGTGTTGTCACGATGCGGGCTGAAATGCCCCCCCTCTTCAGCCGGATAGCCGCCCACCATATAGCGCTCCATCCGGGTGCAGCGAAAGAAATGCACCCGCTCGATCTGCGGGATGACCTTGCGGATGATGCGCGCCTGCGTGGCCTTGATCAGGTCAGGATCGCTGATCACATAATCCCGCCGCACCTTGAAGCCGGGATCCTGTATCGCAACCGTTTTGCCATCGATATCACGCATGAAGCCTGACATTTCCGCCCCGTCACGATGATAAAGATCGATCAGATGCGCGCAGAATGCAGGCTCGAACACATCGGGCAGGATCAGCACAGGCGGCGGCACCGCAAAGCCAAGATACCGCTCCGGCGCAGGCACTTTGGCCAGCATGTCCAACACCTGTGCCACTTCGGCACCATCCGGCGCAAGCGGTACAATCGCCCTTATGGTCAGCCCCGGATCAATCACGATCCACTGGGCGCGGTATGTGCTGTTGCCTGACGCATCTGGCGTGCTGGCCCCCAGCAACCGTGCCACAGACAGGGTAGGGTCAAACAACACGCGCAGGCCGGGAATGCGGTCTGGCACATGGTGTTGCGCCTGATCATCGGGGGCGCTGCTCAACAAGAACAGGCTGGCATGGGTGTCATCGAACAGCGCGGTCTCAGCCGCCATCGCCTTGAGCGAGGCTTGATGCTCTGCTTGATCGAAACGGCCGATACAGCCAAGCACAAGCCACCGCCCTGCGGCGCTGTCAAAGGTGAAGGATGCGTTGGACCGGGACGGTGTCTTGAACGAGGGAACCCTGTCCCCCGGCATAAGGGGCATTGCGTTACCTGTAGGATTTTGCATCAAACGCGCCCCATCTCACTCATTACAATGTGACTCATTCCACAGGGCAAAACACATAATGCAAAACGGTGCAAATTTACGCGTCACCTGTCAACCGCAGGTGCGCGGTGATCAACCAGAACACATAAGCCGGGTCTAATCACCGGCCAGTTCAGCCTCGATCGCGGCGACAACCGCGCTGGCATGGGTATAGGTCAGACCATGGCCCGCGCCCTCGATCACCTCGTGGCGGGCGGTGCGGTTCCATTGCGCAAGCTGTCCCATCGCGCTGATCGGGATCACGCTGTCATCGCGCCCCCAGATGGCCAGCACGGGGATATCCTCGCGGCTGATGCTGCGATGCGCCTCATCCAATGGGCGCGGCAGGATACCGCGCAAGGATGACAGGACCGCAGGGATAAACCCGCGCTTGTCCAGTTCGGCTTGCTGGTAGTCAATGATCCCGCGCACCTCGGTGGGCAGGGCGCGCTCAGCCTCAGTGCCCTTGCGATGGGCGGCGGGATAGCGCAGCAGCATCAGCCAATCACCCAGCTTGGGCATGTCGCGGGTAAATTTTGCAAGCCGCCCCAGATCATGCGCCATTCCTGCGGGGGCCAGCAGGATCAGGCGCCGCACCCGCCCCGGTTGGCGCGCGGCAAAGGCCGTTACAATCGCACCACCCATAGAGTAGCCCAGCAAGGTCAGATCATCCTTGAGCCCCTGCGAGGCCAACAGATCGTCCAACTGACGGATAAAGAAATCCTGATCCTGCAGGCCGGGCGCACGGTCTGAATAGCCACGCCCATACAGATCATAGACCAGCACGCGGTAGCCCATCCGCGCCAAGCCCTGCGCCACCGCATCCCAGACCATCGACGGTGTCGTCAACCCATGGACACAGACAGCGACAGGCCCGCGCACTGGCCCGACCCAGCGATAATGCGTGATCCCCTGCGATAGCGGCACAAAATCACCCGGCGCATCGCGGCGTGCGGCCGCATCCATCGGTTTACGCATGGCTTCGCGTGCAAAGGGCCAGAGCGCAAGGACCACCAGACCAACCAGCAGCCATAGCAGCCAGGTCATTGCGCCGCCCTCCACGCATCAAGAATATAGCGGCTGGTCATCAGATCCAGATGCGCGCCGCCGCCATTCTTGAACAGCGTGATATCCGTGTCACTTTGTCGGGCAAAGGCATCGGGGGTGTAGTAATCGGCCAGAATATCACCGCGCGTGATCACGCCACGCGCCAGCGGGTCTTTGATTTCGCCGATATGGCCGATTGTGGTATCGAAACTGTCCACGAAGATGCGGGCGCGTTGCAGGGCTGTATCATCCGCCTCGCGCATATCGGGGCGGTAGGCGCCGATCAGGTCCAGATGCTGGCCGGGTTGCAGCCATGCACCCTTGATGACCGGATCGGTGCTCATCGTGGCGCAGGTGATGATATCGGCCTGCGCGACCGCTGTGGCCAGATCATCGGCAATCTCCATCCCCGGCCACTCTGCCGCCATCGCCTCGGCGCCTTGGCGGCTGCGGTTCCAGATGGTGAATGTGGCCTCAGGGAACCCCGCGCCATAGGCCTGGCGCAAGGAGCGGCCCACCGTGCCCGCCCCCACAATCAGAATGCGGCGGCTGTCAGGGCGCGCCAACCTGAGCGCGGCACATAAACTGTCGCCTGCGGTTTTCCACTTGGTCACCAGATGGAAATCAACCAGCGCCTCCAGCGTCCCGTCCTGATCGGAATAAAGCGATACGCCACCATTGACGGCCGCTTTGCCCGCCTGCGCATTGCCCGGAAAGATCGTGGCCGATTTGACCGCCAGGCCCAAACCGTCAATCCATGCGGCGCGGTTGAGCAGCGTGTCAGGCGTGCGGTAGAGAAAACTATCCGCAATCTCGGCGCGTGGCAGGGTGTGCCCCTGCACCAGCGCATGGCTCAGCGCGTGCCAGTCCAGATGCTGTTCCGCCTCAAAGGGGATGATGGGAATGCTCATGCGGCCTCTCTTTCTGTCAGTAGTCCCGCCGCGACAAGACGCTGCGCCCAGCCTTGCGGCCCGTCAAACACATGCGTCTGCCAGCCGCGCGCGGCAGCGGCGTCAATATTCTCGGCGCGGTCATCGGTGAAAAGCAGGCTGGACGGCGGCAGGCGGCACGCCTCCTCCAACATCTGATAAATACGCGGGGCGGGTTTTGTAACTCCCATGGCACCGGACAGGAACAGCCGGTCAAACTCATCCAGAAACGGATACACCCCGCGCGCCAGCGCGAAAGGCTCCAGCCCGAAATTGGACAAGGCAAAAACCGGCACGCCCCGCGCGCGCAAAGCCCGCAACAACCGTACGGAATGGGGAATGGCAGGCTGCGCCATATCAAGCCAATGGCTGTGCCACAGGCGGATCGCGTCAGCATGGTCAGGCCATTGGCGCGCTGTCTGCGCGATCTCATCCGCGAAAACCCCGCCGGAATCCACCCGGTCATTCATCGCGTGCAGATCGACATCGGCAAACATGGCGCGGCGGCGGTCAGCCCCGATTTTCGCGTCATAAAACCTCTCAGGCTGCCATTCGATCAGCACATTGCCGATATCAAAAATCACCGCCTGAATGGTCATTCATCCCTCCGCTATCCGGGCCAAGGACTTTTGAGAAAAAGTCCTGAAAAAATTCCTTACAGGAATTTTGGGTCGGTCATGTCTGTTTCAGGGCCGCGCGGATCTCGCGGTCCAGTGCTTCAAGAAAGCGCGACCTGTCAGCCTTTGTAAAGCCCTTGCCACCGCCTTGGCGGAATGGATCAGCCGCCCGCAAATCTGTCATCAGATCGCGTGTCGCCAGCACATTGCCGATATTGGCCTGCGTCAGCGCCTCTCCGTTATGTTTGAGAACCTTTGCCCCCGCCGCCACGCATTTGGCCGCCAGCGGAATATCCCCGGTGATCACCACATCGCCCGGACCCGCGCGCTCCGCGATCCACATATCGGCTATGTCGGGTCCGGCATCCACGATCACGGTGCGCACCAGCGGGTTTTGCGAGGGCCGCAGCCCGCCATTGCTGACGATGCACAGTTCGAGCTTGTGGCGGGTTGCCACGCGCTCGGCCTCTTGTTTGACGGGGCAGGCATCGGCATCGACATAGATGATCGTCACGCGTAAAGCGCCTCGGCATGGAAGGCGACGTGATCCTCCATAAAGCTCGACACAAAGAAATAGCTGTGATCATAGCCCGGTTGCAGCCGCAGCGTGGCCTGTACGCGGCGCGCCATTGCCGCCTCGGCCAGTGTTTCGGGGCGCAGGTTGTCCAGGAACTGATCCTTGGTGCCCGTGTCGCAGAGCAGCGGAATATCCAGCCCCGCGTCACGCATCATCACGCTGGCATCATGGCGCGCCCATGCGGATTCGTCTGGCCCCAGATAGGCGGTCAGCTGTTTGCTGCCCCAATCCGCCCCTGTCGGGTTGCAGATCGGCGCGAAAGCAGACACCGAGCGGAACCGCCCCGGCAGCCCCATCGCCAGCGTCAGCGCGCCATGTCCGCCCATGGAATGCCCGGTAATGGCCTGCCTGTCAGGATCAAGCGCGAATGTGTTGAAGATCAGCCCCGGCAGATCCTCGGCCACGTAATCCCACATGCGGAAATGCGGCGCCCATGGCGTTTGCGTGGCGTTGACGTAAAACCCGGCCCCTTGGCCCAGATCATAGGCGGCATCATCGGCCACGCCTTCCCCACGCGGGCTGGTATCGGGGAAGACCAGCGCGATCCCCTGCTCTGCCGCCCAGCCCTGCGCGCCTGCCTTGACCATCGCGTTCTCATGCGTGCAGGTCAGACCGGAGAGATACCACAGCACCGGCACAGGGCCATCCTGTGCCTCGGCCGGCAGGAACAGACCGAATGTCATATCAGTGCCCGTTGCCTGCGATGCGTGCTTATAGACGCCTTGAACACCACCAAAACAGGCGTTTTCCGAGAGGGTTTGCATGGTGATGCCTCCTTATTGCGATTTGCCTTATGGCTAGTGCACCTGCGCCTGTGTCACAAGCCTAGAGCAGCGAAATCCACCCGATCACCACTGACACGGTTACGATGCTCAGCGCGGTCGAGATCAGGATCGCAGAGGATACGCGATGCGGTGCCACCCCGTAATGCTGCGCCAGCATATAGACGTTGCCCGCCACCGGCAAAGCCGCCGCAGCGATCATCACGCCCGCCGCATAGGGTTCCACCGGAAAGATCAGCAGCGCGGCCACCGCCACCGCCGCCGGATGCAGCACCAGTTTGCAAAATGACAGCCAGCCCGCCACAAACACACGTTCCGCCGATTTTGACGCCAGCGAAGCCCCGATAGCAAACAATGCGCCCGGTGTCGCGGCATTGCCCAGCAGGATCACAAATTCATTCAGCGGGCCGGGGATGGGAATTTGCAGCCCCGACCATGTCAGCCCCAGCACGATCGACACGATCATCGGGTTCCTGATCAAGCCCAGCCCGATGCTGCGGAAGATACCGAACGAAATCCGCCCATCACGCGCACCTGTAATGATGATCACGATCAGGCTGCCAAAGACGATCAGATCAATCGCCAGCACCAGCATCACAGGCGCGATTGCCGCCTCGCCCAGCAGCAGGGCCAGCATGGGGATGCCCAGAAACCCGACATTGCCAATGGTGGCGCATTGCGCCTCGACGGCGGCTTCCTGCACCGGGATGCGCCGCATCAGCGCCACGACCGTTGCCAGCACATAGATCACGGTGGTGCCCAGCAGATAGGCCTTCACAAAGGCCAGATCGAACACCTCTGCCAATGACAGGTTGGCCGAAAAGCGGAACAACATGGCCGATAGCGCGAAGTAGAACACGAATTTGGTCAGCCATGCCGTCGCCGCTTCGGTGAAAAACCCGCTGCGCCCTGCGCCGTAACCTGCGCCGATCACCATGAAGAACGGCAAGGTCTTAAGAAATATCTCGAACATCCGCCGTTGGTAGCATGGCACCGGGCCGCGTCAATCGCAGATGCGCAGGGGCCGCCCGTTCATCCGGCACCAATCAGAATACCCGCCGCCAGCACAAGCGCCCCGCCCAGCACCACCTGCAAGGCTGCACGGAAAAACGGCGTTTCCATATAGCGGTTCTGAATCCATGCAATCGCCCACAGCTCGATAAAGACGACAACAATCGCAATGCTGGTGGCGGTCCAGAAATCGGTGATCAGATAGGGCAGCGCATGGCCCAGCCCGCCCACCGTTGTCATGATCCCTGACGCAAAGCCCCGCTTGACCGGCGATCCACGGCCCGACAACTCCCCGTCATCGGAGGCCGCTTCGGTGAACCCCATCGAAATACCCGCCCCGATCGAGGCCGCCAGCCCCACCTGAAACGTGGTCCATGTGTCCTGTGTTGCGAATGCCACGGCAAAAATCGGCGCAAGGGTCGAGACTGATCCATCCATCAACCCGGCCAAACCCGGCTGCACCCATGTCAGCACAAAGCGGCGATGCGCGGTGCGCTCCTCGGTCTTGCGCGCGTGATCGGGAAGGTGGCGCGCCTCCAGATCCCCGGCCAAGGCCTGATGCCCGGCCTCTGCCGCCGCCAGATCACCCAGCAGTTTGCGCGTGGCGGCATCACCGCTGCGTTGCGCCGCCTTGTGATAGAAATCCGCAGCGGCGCTCTCCATCGCCTCGACCTCGGCGCGGATACGCTCGATCCCAAGGTTTTCCACCAGCCAGATCGGCTGGCGTGCATAATACCCCGCCACATGCTCCCGCCGGATCAGCGGGATCACCGGACCAAACCGCGTGCTGTGCAGATCAATCAAGCGGCGGCGATGGCTGTCTTCCTCAACGGCCATGGCATCGAACATGGTGGCGGTGCCCGGATAATCGGTGCGAAGCCTCTCTGCATAGCTGCGATAGATACGCGCGTCATCTTCTTCGGAAGAGATCGCCAAGGCCAGAATTTCGCGCTCGGACAGATCGCTGAAACGCCGGCGTTGAGGCAGGAATCGCATGATCAACACACCCATAGTTTAGAATAATTCTAAATTAATGCAGACTGCGTTGGTTGGCAAGAGGCATAAGACAGGCCAGATCGCTTGCTGAAACTGAACCAATCGGTTTAACCTTATCGGGGATTGGGGAGACATCACCATGGGGATCGGCACCCTTCAGGGCCACGCACAGCGCCGCAAGGGGCGCAAATACGATCAGGTGCTGGATGGTGCCCGCGAGGTGTTTCTGATGGTCGGGTTTGAGGGGGCATCAGTGGATGATATCGCCCGCGCGGCAGGTGTCTCCAAGGCTACGCTTTACAGCTATTTCCCTGACAAACGCCTGATGTTCATGGACATGGCCGAGCGCGAATGCTCGCGTCAGGCCGGGGCCGCGCTGCAACTGATCGACATGAACGCCCCACCGCATCAGGTGCTGGGGCTGGCGGCACGCCAACTGATCCGCATCCTGCTGTCGGATTTCTCGCAACGCATTTTCCGCGTCTGTGTCGCCGAAGCAGACCGTTTTCCCGAACTGGGGCGCGCCTTCTATGACAGCGGGCCAGCCTTGGGCCGGGCTCGGATCATGGATTACCTGCATCAGGCACAGGCACGCGGCGAAGTCTGCATGACAGATTTCGAACTGGCCGCAGATCAATTTGCCGAATTGTGCAAAGCAGACCTGTGGACCCGCGCGGTCTTTGGCATCCAGAACCGTTTTTCAGATGCCGAGATTGACCGCGTTGTCGATGGCGCTGTCGCCACCTTCATGGCGCGCTATGGCCCCGTTCCCGCATAGCGCTCAATCAATCCGCCGCACCAGAAGCTGATTGCCAGAACCGCGCCGCGTCTCGAAAATCTTGAGATCCGCAACCAGATCGCTCAACTTTTTCTTGCCATAGCTGCGTGTATCGAAATCAGGGTTGGCCGCGGTAATAAACTGCCCCAGCGGGCCCAGCGCATACCAGTCATCCTCTTGATCGATACTGTCCATGGCCTTCAGGATCAGATCGCGCGCCTCGGTCAGGTTGCTGGCCGGCAATGGCGAGGTCTTGGCCACAGGCTTGCCCGCAACATCCGCCCCGTCAAGGTTCTCTAGGAATATGAACCGCTTGCAGGCCTTGCGGAACGCTTCCGGCGTTTTCTGGGCACCGATGCCGAACACATCCAGCCCCTGTTCGCGGATCCGGCTGGCCAGACGCGTAAAGTCACTATCGGATGAAATCACCACAAATCCGTCAAAGCGCCCAGAATGCATCAGATCCATCGCATCGATCACAAGCGCGATATCGGAGGCGTTCTTGCCCACGGTATTGGCAGGCTGATGATGCGGCACCAGACCGAATTCCGCCTGCACCTTGGACCAGCCATTCATCTGCGGGCTGGAAAAATCACCGTAAACCCGCCGCACACTGGCCTCGCCCATGGCCGCGATTTCTTCAAAAATGGCACGCGTCCACTTGGGCGATGTGTTGTCGGCATCAATCAGCACAGCCAAAAGCGGCGCCCGGTTCGGATGTTCCATTGGTTTGTCCCGTCTGTCAGTTGGCCTCAGGTTGCGTTTATTGGCGTCAGGTGTCGTTTGTGGCCGCATCCACCACAAGATTGCGATACATGACCAGCGCATCCACATACCCCAATCCGGGATGCAGATAGGCACCGGGCAAGCGGCCCACAATGTCAAATCCCGCCGCCTCCCACAAGGCAACGGCACGGGTGTTGGTGCTGATCACAAAATTGAACTGCATCGCCCGATAGCCCGATTGCACCGCACGGTCCAGCGCCTCGGCCAGCATCGCGCGCGCCACCCCGCGCCCCTGCGCCGCCTGCGCTGTCACAAAGCCGCAGTTGCACACATGCGCACCGCCACCCGCCGCATTGGGCCGGATGTAATAGCAGCCCAGCACGCACCCCGCGGACTCGGCCACGCGCACATCGCGCCCTTCCCCGAACCAATAGGCCAGCGCGTCGCTTTGCGAAATGTCAGGATCAATCGCATAGGTCTCACCCGCCCGGAACACCGGGCGCAGCATCTCCCAGACCGCCGCGTGATCAGCCTTGTCTGCCGCGCGCAAGACCAACTCGCCCATGGCGCTCTCCCGGTTTCTTCTTGCCAAAAATATCCCCGCCGGAGGCACCGACCGCGCAGCCAGTGCCCCCGCTCAAGGATGTATCAATAGGTCACAACCGCACGGATGCTCTTGCCCTCATGCATCAGATCAAAGCCGTGGTTGATCTCGTCAAGGCTCAGCGTGTGGGTGATCATCGGATCGATCTCGATCTTGCCATCCATGTACCAATCCACAAATTTCGGCACATCGGTGCGCCCTTTGGCACCACCAAAAGCCGTGCCTTTCCAGACGCGCCCTGTCACCAGCTGGAAAGGCCGCGTCGCAATCTCGGCCCCTGCAGGTGCCACGCCGATGATGACCGACACACCCCAGCCACGATGCGAACATTCCAGCGCGTCGCGCATCACCTGCACATTGCCTGTTGCATCGAACGAATAATCCACACCACCGATATGATCATTGCCGCGCTGCGTCAGCTTGACGATCTCCTGCACCACCGTGCCGTCGATCTTCTTGGGATTGATGAAATGCGTCATCCCGAATTTGCGCGCCATCACCTCCTTGTCGTCGTTCAGATCGACACCGATGATCATATCGGCCCCCGCCATCCGCAGGCCCTGAATGACATTCAGACCGATCCCGCCCAGACCGAAAACCGCCGCGGTCGATCCGATCTCGACACCTGCCGTATTGATCACCGCACCGATGCCCGTGGTCACGCCGCAACCGATATAGCAGATCTTGTCGAATGGCGCGTCATCGCGCACCTTCGCCAGCGCAATCTCCGGCATGACCGTGTGGTTGGCAAAGGTCGAGCAGCCCATGTAGTGATAGATCGGCGTCCCATCCAGCATCGAAAACCGCGTTGTGCCATCGGGCATCAGCCCTTGGCCTTGGGTGTTGCGGATCGCCGTGCACAGGTTGGTTTTGCCCGACAGGCAGGAATAGCATTCGCGGCATTCGGGCGTATAAAGCGGGATCACATGATCGCCGGGTTTCAGCGTGGTCACACCCTCGCCCACCTCCAGCACGATGCCTGCGCCCTCATGGCCCAGAATACAGGGAAACAGCCCCTCAGGGTCCGCGCCCGAGCGGGTGAATTCATCGGTATGGCAGATGCCGGTCGCCTTGACCTCGATCAGAACCTCACCGGCCTTGGGGCCTTCAAGGTTCACCTCCATCACTTCAAGCGGTTTTCCAGCCTCTAGGGCCACGGCAGCACGTGTGCGCATTTTTGCATCCTCCTGTTGTCCGGCACCAGTTTTTGCGAAACCATGCCGATGTTCAACCTCCTCCTATCGGGCGGCAGCGTTTCGGTCTAGG
>JBLRWJ010000080.1:0-12857 GCA_047921315.1 Rhodobacterales bacterium
GGCCTGTGGCCCATCGGCACGCTGGGCTGGCCGGAACAGACACCTGAACTGGCGCGCTATTTCCCGACCGATGTGCTGATCACCGGGCAGGATATCCTGTTTTTCTGGGTGGCGCGGATGATGATGATGCAACTGGCGGTGGTGGATGAGGTGCCGTTCCACACTGTCTATCTGCACCAGCTTGTGCGCGACGAGAAGGGGCAGAAAATGTCCAAGACGCGCGGCAATGTGATTGACCCGCTGCAGATCGTCGATGAATTCGGCGCGGATGCGCTGCGCTTTACCATGGTGCAGATGGCCGCCCTGGGCGGCGTGCTGAAACTCTCGACCGAGCGGATCAAGGGCTATCGCAACTTCGGCACCAAGATCTGGAACGCCTGCCGCTTTGCCGAAATGAACGGCGTCTGGGACGGGTACACCAAGCAAAGCGCGCCGCCTGCCGCCTCGGCCACCGTGAACCGCTGGATCATCGGCGAAACCGCCCGCATCCGCGAAGAGGTGGACGCATCACTGGAGGCCTACCGCTTCAATGACGCGGCCAACGCGCTTTACGGTTTTGTCTGGGGCCGGGTCTGCGACTGGTATGTGGAGTTTTCCAAACCGCTGCTGCTGGACGCAGATGCCGCAACACAGGCCGAAACCCGCGCCGTGATGGGCTGGGTGCTGGATCAATGCCTGATCCTGCTCAACCCGATCATGCCCTTCATCACCGAAGACTTGTGGGGCCAGACCGGCACCCGCACCAAAATGCTGATCCACACCGACTGGCCGACATATCGCGCCGCCGATCTGGCGGATACGGCGGCGGACCGCGAGATGACATGGGTGATCGGGCTGATCGACTCCGTCCGTTCAGCCCGCGCGCAGATGCGCGTACCCGCCGGCCTCAAAGTGCCGATGGTGCTCAGCGATCTGGACGCGGCAGGCCGCACCGCATGGGCGCGCAACGAGGCGCTGATCCGCAAACTGGCGCGGATCGACAGCCTGACCGAGGTCGACAGCTTTCCCAAAGGCACCATCACCCTGCCGGTCGAGGGCGGCACTTTCGGCCTGCCTCTGGCTGATATCATCGATGTTGCAGAGGAAAAGGCCCGGTTGGAAAAATCACTGGCGAAACTGGCCAAGGAACTTGGTGGCCTGCGTGGCCGTCTGAACAACCCCAATTTCGCCGCCTCCGCCCCGGAAGAGGTGGTCACCGAAGCGCGCGAAAACCTTGCCCTGCGCCAAGAGGAAGAGGCCGCGCTGACATCCGCCTTGGCGCGACTGGCCGAACTGGACTGATCGCATCACGAAAAAGGGGGGCTGTCTGCCCCCCAAAGTCCCTGCGGGACACCCCCCGAGGATATTTCCCGCAAGAAGAAGGCAGGCGCGCGGCTTTGTTTCTTCTTGCTTCAAATATCCATTGCACAAGCGGCTGCGACCTGATCGGTCAGCCGAAGTTTGGCGCGCGCTTTTGCATATTGGCCGCGATCACCTCCATCTGGTGCGGCTTGCCGATCAGGTCCACCTGTTCGCGGCTTTCATGGTAAAGGACGGTTTTGGCGTCCTCACGCTCGGCCACGCCGATCAACCGTTTGGCGGCCCGCATCGCGCTGGGGCTTTTGCCGGCGATGGTGGTGGCCATGCTGCGGGCGGCGTCCAGCGGATCATCGGCCAGTTCCGTGACCAGCCCCCAGTCCAAAGCCTGTTTTGCATCAATGGGTTCGGCTGTATAGGTCATGCGGCGGATGATGTCCGAGCGTGTCAGTTGCGGCAGCAGGATCATGCCGCCCATATCGGGGACAAGGCCCCATTTCATTTCCATCACCGCGACGCGCGTTTCGGGGGCGGCAATGCGGATATCGGCCCCCAGCGCCAGTTGGAACCCCGCGCCAAAGGCCACGCCCTGCAGCGCCGCGATCACCGGCACCGGCACGGCGCGCCAGACCAATGCGACCTGTTGCATCAGGTTGGCATCTCCGTGGCTGCGCGGCATGATGCGCGCTTCGGGGTCGGTGGCGGCAAAGGCGGGAAAACTGGCCACGTCCAGGCCGGCGCAAAAGGACTTGCCTTCACCTGACAGGACAACGGCGCGGATATCGGTATTGTCGATCAGGCTGGTGCCCGCCGCGACAATCGCCTCGGCCATGGCGGGATCGACCGCGTTCATCTTGTCGCCCCGTGTCAGGGTGACATGGGCGACATGGTCTTTGATCTCGACGGATACGCGGTTCATCGGGGTTCCTCCTGTGCTGTTGCAGCAGTCTTGCCGTAAATGGCGCGCCGATCCAGTACGACGTTGGGGCAGATCGTGCCCTCTTGCCCAACACGGCGGGCATCGGTTATCTGGCGGCATGACCGGACCCAGATTGACACCGCTTGCCGCCAGCCTTCCCGCCACCGTGCCCTTTGTCGGGCCAGAGGCGCAGGAACGTATCCTTGGACACAGCTTTGCCGCAAGGCTGGGCGCGAATGAAAGCGTCTTTGGCCCCTCCCCCCGCGCCGTGGCGGCGATGCAGGCGGCCGCCAGCCAGATCTGGATGTATGCCGACCCCGAAGCCCATGATCTGCGCCATGCCTTGGCCGCGCATCATGGCTGCGCCCCCGCCAATATCATGATCGGTGAAGGGATTGACGGTTTGCTGGGCTATCTGGTGCGCCTGCTGGTGGCACAGGGCGATGCAGTGGTCACATCAGACGGGGCCTATCCTACATTCAATTACCATGTCGCGGGCTTTGGCGGCGTGTTGCACAAAGTGCCCTACAAGGGCGATCACGAAGACCCCGCCGCCCTGATGGCGCGCGCCGCCAAGGTGGATGCCAAACTGGTTTATCTGGCCAATCCCGACAACCCGATGGGAAGCCACCATGGCGGTGCGGCCATTGCCGCCGCGCTGGAGGCCTTGCCGCAGGGCAGTCTGCTGGTGCTGGACGAGGCCTATATCGATCTGGCCCCCGAAGGCACCGCAGCGCCCGTATCACCCGATGATCCGCGTGTGATACGGATGCGGACCTTCTCCAAAGGCTACGGTATGGCAGGCGCGCGCGTGGGCTATGCCATTGGGGCCGCCCCGATGATCGCGGCCTTCAACAAGGTGCGCAACCATTTCGGCATGAACCGTGCCGCGCTGGCCGGGGCCTTGGCGGCGTTGCAGGATCAGGACTGGATGGCGCAGGTCCGCATCGATGTGGCGCAGGCGCGGGACCGGATCGCCGCGATTGCCCGCGACAACGGGCTGACGCCGCTGCCCTCGGCCACCAATTTTGTCACGGTGGATTGCGGCGGTGATGATACGCTGGCGCGGCGCGTGCTGGAGGGGCTGATCGCCCGCGGTATTTTCGTGCGCATGCCCTTTGTCGCACCGCAAAACCGCTGCATCCGGATCAGTTGCGGCACCGCCACCGATCTGGATCTTCTGGCTGCAGCCTTGCCCGATACGCTGCGCAAGGCCAAAGCGGCCGCGTGACACCCGGCCCTGCGCCAAGCGTCTGACGCATTCGTGAGATGCCTCTTCCGCCTGCTTGCGCCATATATGGCGCAAAGACATCACGATAAGGACAGCCGCCATGAAACTTGTACCATTGACCGTTATTGTAACCCTGATCGGTGCCGGGGCTTTTGCTCAAGGCACAAGCCATTCCGGCATGGATCACGCCGGGCATGCAGGACATGCCGGACATGCCGCCGCCGCCGCCGAAGATGACAGCCCGGCCACCCAAGCCTATAAGGCCGCGAATGACGCGATGCATGCGGGTATGGCCATTCCGTTTACCGGTGATGCGGATGTGGATTTCATCCAAGGCATGATCCCGCATCATGAAGGCGCCGTCGAAATGGCGCGCATCGTGCTGGAACATGGTACAGACCCGGAGGTGCGCGAACTGGCCAATGCCGTGATCGCGGCGCAGCAAGAAGAAATCGCATGGATGCGTGCATGGCTGGCAGAACGCGGGATAGACTGATCCGGCCCCGCGCCACCTGACAGTGTGGGGTCTGACAGGATGGGGGCTGACAGGATGGGGCCTGACAATCCGAGGAGCGTCAGCGAGGAGGCCTCCCCCCTCGCCCCCTATTTACCCCTGCGCCATAACTGCCGCCGCCGCCTCCAGCGCGCCGGAGCCATGCGGGATATCCAGCGCCATGAACCCGGCCTGCATCGCCCCCAGCGCGCCCATGACCATATGGGCATTCACATGGCCCATATGCCCGATGCGGAAAAAGCCGTGCCATTCAGGATCACCCGGTTCGGCCATGCCCAGCCCGATGCCCAGCGTCACGCCGGCCTGATGTTCGGTCCATTTGCGCAGGTCGGTGCCATAGGGCGCGCCGATGCGCAAGGCTGTCACAGCGCGGCTGCGATGTGCCGCATCCGCGACATTCATCTCCAGCGGACCGCCTTGCCCCCAGACCTCGCAGGCTGTCCAGATGGCACGGGCAAGCGCGTCATGGCGCGCCCAGACCGCCTCGATCCCTTCGGCATGGATCATATCAAGTGCTGCGCGCAACCCGTAGAGGTGATGTGTCGGCGCGGTGCCGCCGGAATACTGAAAGAAATATTCCGGGTTCGCGCGCGGCACCCAATCCCAATAGCGGCTGACACGCGCCATTTTGCTGCGCGCCTCGGCCGCGCGGGGGCCGAAGAATACGAATCCCAGACCGGGTGGCACCATCAGCCCCTTCTGGCTGGCGGCCACCATCACATCGACGCCCCATGCGTCCATCTCAAAGCGGTCGCAGCCCAGCGAGGCGATGCAATCGGCCATCAACAGCGCCGGATGACCCACCGCATCCAGCGCGGCGCGCAAGCCCGCGATATCGTTCAGGATAGAACTGGAGGTATCCACATGGCTGGCCAGCACCACCTTGATCCGGTGATCTCGGTCCGCGCGCAGCGCGTCCTCGATCCGGGTCAGGTCGAACGGGCTGCGCTTACCGAAATCGATCACCTGCACATCGCATCCCAGCCCCGTGGCCACATCGCCCCACCCGATCCCGAAACGCCCCGTTGCAGGCACCAGCACACGATCCCCCGGCCCCACCACATTGGACAGGGCCGCCTCCCATGCGGCATGGCCGTTGCCGATATAGAAGGTCGCGGCATGTTCGGTGCGCGCCACGCGGCGCAGATCGGGGATCAGGCTGTCGGTCAGCGCGACCAGATCGCCCTCGTAGATATTGGGCGCGCTGCGATGCATGGCGCGCAGCACCTCTTCGGGCATAACGGACGGACCGGGAATGGCCAGATAGGGACGACCGTGGGCAAGGCTCATGTCTATGTTCTCCGCGGATATGACCGCGCGACACTATCCCCTTGCCCGGCGGCGTCAATCGCTGGCGTGCCCTTGCGGAAAACTTGCCAGCACCCGGCCAAGCCATTACATGATCCGCATCATGAAAGGCCACAAAACCCCGATGAACCCGCTTTCCCGACTGATACAAAGGGACCGCCCCGCGCGCCATCCCTCGGCGGGCGATCTGACTGATCCCGCTCAGCGCCGCCGCGCCTTCTGGGCCTATCAGATCATGGATCACGCGTTATTGCGCCACCTATGGAGCAATTTTGACGAGATCGCGCCGGGGGTCTACCGCTCCAACCAGCCCGGCCACTGGCGGCTGCAACGCTACAGGCGCATGGGCATTCACACGGTGCTGTATTTGCGTGCCTCATCCGAGAAATGGGCCTTTCACTTTGAACGCGAAAGCCTTGCCGCGCTGGACATGACCATGATCGGCGTGCCGCTGCATTCGCGCAGCGCCCCCACGCGCAAGGCGGTGTTGGACCTGATCGCAGCCTTTCGCAGCATTGAAAAGCCCTTCTTGATGCATTGCAAATCAGGCGCGGACCGGGCAGGGCTGGCCAGTGCTGTCTATCTCATGGTGATGGAGGGCAAGGATGTGGCGGCCGCGCGCAAGATGCTGTCGCCGCGCTATATCCACCTGCGGTTCACGAAAACCGGCGTGCTTGACCTGATGCTGGATCACTACGCGGCGCGCAATGCCGCAAGCCCGATCAGCTTCGAGACGTGGATCGAGACCGAGTATGACGCGGACGCGCTGCAGGCCGCCTTTGACGCAAGCCGCAGCTGAAACCTGACCAGTTGCGCCGGTTGCACTCACAGCAGGCAGCCCATATCCTGAACCCCTGATCGCGGGCTGTGGCCCCAAAACGCTGGACCCGATACCATGACACGATGCCTTTACCGTCTGACCGGCACAGATGCCCGCCATTTTCTGCAGGGTCTGATCACCAATGACCTGTCGGGCATTGATCATGGCCTTGTTTACACGGCCATGCTGACGCCGCAGGGCAAATATATCGCGGATTTCTTCCTGCTGGCAGACAAGGATCACGGCGACGATGCCATCTTGCTGGATGTGGCGGCAGAGATCGGCCCTGCGCTGGTGCAGCGCCTGTCGATGTATAAACTGCGCGCCGATGTCCAGATCGCCGAGGCGCCGCTGGCCGTGATGCGCGGCACCGGCCCCGCACCCGAAGGGGCCCTGCCCGATCCGCGCCACCCTGATCTTGGCTGGCGGCTTTACGGGACCGAAGGCGGCGATGACGGCACAGATTGGGACGCCATCCGCGTGGCACATTGCATCCCCGAAACCGGGATCGAACTGACGCCGGACAGCTTTATCCTGGAAGCGGGGTTCGAGCGGCTGGGCGGGGTGGATTTCCGCAAGGGCTGCTATGTCGGGCAAGAAGTCACCGCCCGGATGAAACACAAAACCGAGCTGCGCAAAGGGCTGGTGCGGGTGGCCATTGCAGGCCAAGCCCCCGTCGGCACAGATGTGATGGCAGGCGAGAAACCGGCAGGCACGCTTTACACCCAGTCTGGCGGCCACGCGATTGCCTATCTGCGGCTGGACCGCGCCAAAGGGCCGATGCAGGCCGGTGCGGCAGAGATCACGCTGACAGATGGCTTGGCAGACGGCTTGACCAAAGGCTGAAGGGCAGCACCCCCTCTGAAGGGGGTACCTGCGCCGCGCCCCCCTTCCCGCGTCTTGAAGCATCGCCGCACCAAACCCATATCCAGCAGACCTAAGGCAGCGACAACCAGATAAGGCAG
This sequence comes from Rhodobacterales bacterium, assembly GCA_047921315.1. Taxonomy (GTDB): domain Bacteria; phylum Pseudomonadota; class Alphaproteobacteria; order Rhodobacterales; family Rhodobacteraceae; genus Seohaeicola. The sequence goes on from JBLRWJ010000080.1 coordinate 7,054, forward strand.
GCGCAATGGGCTACGTCAAAACGGCGATTCTTCTGGCGGCGATGACCGCCTTGTTCATGGGTTTCGGCCTGTTGCTGGGCGGGCCGGAGGGCGCGTTGATCGCCTTTGTCATTGCGGCGGGCATGAATGTCTTTGCCTATTGGAACTCTGACAAGGCCGTGTTGCGGATGCATGGCGCAAGGCAGGTTGATGACCGCAGCGCGCCCGATCTGGTGCGCATGGTGCGCAGGCTGGCAGAGCGTGCCAATATGCCGATGCCAGCGGTCTATATCATCGAGACAGACCAGCCCAACGCCTTTGCCACGGGCCGCAACCCCGAAAACGCCGCCGTTGCCGCCACAACGGGCCTGTTGCGCAACCTGAACACCGAAGAGGTGGCAGGCGTGATGGCGCATGAACTGGCCCATATCCGGAACCGCGATACGCTGCTGATGACGATCACCGCCACCTTTGCCGGGGCTTTGTCGATGCTGGCCAATTTCGCGCTGTTCTTTGGTGGCAGCCGTGACAGACCGGGTGGCATGATCGGGACCATCGCCCTGATGATCCTTGCGCCAATGGCGGCAGCTTTGGTGCAAATGGCGATTTCACGCGCAAGGGAATATGAGGCGGATCGCATCGGCGCCCAAATCAGCGGCCAGCCCCGCGCCCTCGCCAGCGCGCTGCGCAAGATCAACGCCATGGCCCAGCGGATCGACTATCACGCCGCCGAGCGTAACCCCGCGACGGCGCATATGTTCATCATCAACCCGTTGCATGCCCATGCGCATGACAAGCTGTTTTCGACCCATCCGAATACGGCCAACCGTATCGCCGCACTTGAGGCGATGGAGACAGGGCGCGGTTCCGGCGCAAGGGTGGCCCCCTCCTCGGTGCCCTCCTCGGGGCGTGACACACAGCGGACGGGGGCCAACCGCAAGGGGGCCAACCGGACCGGAGCAAAACGGACCGGAGCAAAACGAACTGGCCCATGGCAATAACCCGCGCCGCCGCCTGACCGAGCTTTGCAACAATTGCATGACGTAACGTCAGCAAAAAATCCGCCGACAAAAAAAACCGCCTCAATTCGAGGCGGTTTTTCTACTTTTCTGACAGGTCCACGGCTTAGGCGCGTTCGACATATTCCATCAATTCTGTGTTGACGATGACATTCTCATCCTGCCCTACGAAAGGCGGCACAAGGATACGCACCCCGTTGTCAAGGATCGCCGGTTTGAAACTGTTGGCCGCTGTCTGGCCCTTCACAACCGGCTCTGTCTCGACCACTTTGCAGGTCACTTTCTGCGGCAAGGTCGCGTTCAGCGCTTCCTGATCATAGTATTCGATATGCACCATCATACCGTCCTGCAGGAAGGGGCGACGCTCTCCCAGAATGTCAACGGGCAGTTCGATCTGCTCGTAAGTCTCTGAATCCATGAAGACAAGCATGCCATCCTGCTCATACAGGAACTGCTGGTCCTTCTGATCGAGACGCACCCGCTCTACCTTGTCGGCGCTGCGGAAACGCTCATTCAGCTTGGACCCGTTGCGCAGGTTGCGCATCTCGACCTGCGCGAAAGCACCACCCTTGCCGGGCTTCACATGGTCGACCTTCACCGCGGCCCACAGACCGCCATTATGCTCCAACACATTGCCGGGGCGAATTTCGTTTCCGTTTATTTTGGGCATAAGTGGACCTGATCAAGAGGTTGATGGAAATCTGCGCGCACCTATATAGGTGACTTAACCGCGTGGCAAGCGGACGCGCAAAACGCGATACACCGCCCAGCTATGCAGCAAATGCATAACAGCCATGTTTTAACGGCCTATCCGAATCGGATGCGATCCGCCATAAGGAGCGCCACGCCAAAACGCAAGAGCAATAACAAAGGACGAATCATGAAGGATTTCGTTGACGGCACAGCCTTCAATAACGAGCAGGGCAATCGTGCACGTAAACTGTTTGCAGCCGTGGTCCTTGCCGCGCTGGATGACGCTATCGCAGACGACAAGAAATATGGCAATGGCCCCGAGCAGATTGCCCGCTGGGCGCGGTCACGTGATGGCCGCGAGGTGCTGTCTTGCGCCGGGATCGACCCGAACGAACGTGTGGTCTCCGGCCTGATGGATTTTGTGTCCAAAGGCGTGCGCACATCGGTGGCGTTGTCGCGCGAAGAAAGCGAGCGGCGCAATGCCGCCCAGCAGGCCGAAGCCGCCTGAGCGATTCCACCCGCCGACAACACGGACCGGCGGCGACACAGACAAGGCCGCATGGATTATGATGATGCACCCTGACACGGGTGCATTTTCATTTTCAGGATATGTCCAAGCAAATGCAGGCTTCTATCGCGCGGCGGCTCAACAGCGCACGCCGTTGTGGCCGATCACTCCAGATCGTGGCTTGCCAGAGCGCGGTGAATTTCACGGCGCACCAGTTTGCGCACATTCCGCGTGATACGTTCCCCCAAAGCGCCCTGCAATTCCTGCCGCACGATGTCTGTCACCAGTTCGCGCAGCATTTCTTCATCCAGAATGGTTTCATCCTCGGCAAACAGGCTGTCCTGGCCAGCCTGAGCGCTGCCGGATATATCGAAACTCCCCGTGTCGGAGGCCGCATCCGCTGCCTTGAACGCCATCTCGGGGTCTTGGTCAACCGTGCTGCTGTCGCGGGTCGTTGCAAAGACAATGGCGCTTGCAGGTTCTGTATGCCCCGTCCTGGCGGTATCCCCCTGCTGCGGGATGGCCGGATCAGCGGTTATAGCGCCACTGGCAAAATCCTCTGCGGCGTCCACCGCAGGCGCCGCAACACGCGCTGCCAGATCAGACAGATCCGCCGATGCGTCAGTGTGATGATCTTCCCAGACAAGCGCCTCGCTGATGCTTGCAAGCGTTGCATCCGATGCGATATCCGCCAAGGCAATGCCATCCTCATCAGCGGCACCCTCAGGGGGGGCATCACCTGTGATCTCTTCAGTGATTGGGGTATCAGACGCTTTTGCAAGATCATGTAACGCGGCGTGCTGTTCATGCTGCTGAAACTGATCAGCCTTATCCTGATGCGCTGCCCTGGCCACCGCGACAGGCTCATGCTGACGCTCAGGCGCCGGTTCTGCATCGGTATCCGCATCCGTATCAGCAACCCGCAAGGCCGGCGTCAGAACCAGTTTGCCGGTCATTTCCGCCGCCTGCTCTGGTGCGGATGCTGCGTCTGCATCGCTGTCACCGGCCCTTGCAGCCGGTGGGGTTGCCGGTGGGGTTGCCAGTGGACGCACGCGGGCATCCTCGGACACCAGACGCCGGATAGAGGACAAGACGTCCTCAATTGCCACATTGGTTACGGGATCGCTCATATCGGGTTACCACTCTGCCTACGGTCGAGTGTAGCCTCTGACACCAGATCGCACAACAGATAGAGTGTATTTTACTCTCTTCCCAAAGACTTCAGCACTTTGTCCAATTGCCGCCCCTGCGGGCTGATGGCAACGGGTGCGTTCTGCACCTGCCCGTAATAGGCGCTGGGATCATACATCTGCACCTGCAAGCGCAGGTCCCGCGCTGTCAACTGCCCCATTGCCGATAGCAGCCCATAGGCCGCCACATATTGGTTGGACGCGGCGGTGATGCGGTTGGCCTGTGCATCCAGCAATTCCTGTTCGGCATTCAGCACATCCAGCGTGGTGCGTGCGCCCAGCGTTGCCTCTTCGCGCACCCCTTCAAAAGCGGTGCGGGCGGCCCGGATTTGCCGATCGCTCGCCTCGATCGCGGCGCGCGCCACATCAACGCGGGCATAGGCCGTGCTGACATTCTGGGCGATGCGCTGCGTTGTCTCGAACAGGGCCGAGCGCGCAGCGGTGCTGCCATTGATGGCCTGCCGCGCCAGCGCGGAATTGCGTCCGCCCTGATAGATCGGCCCGGTCACACCGATGCCGACACTAGCCCCGCGGTTATAATCGCTATTGCCTAAATTTTCTGTCAGCCCATAGCGGGACTGCAACCGCACCTGCGGGCTATTGGCGGATTTGGCAACCGCGACACGCAGATCAGACACCGCCACCTCATGCTGGGCGCGCAGGATATCGGGGTGGCTGCGCATCGCCACGGCCTGTGCCGCCTGCACTGATGCTGGGCGCGCAGGCAGCGCGGGGGGTGCTGCCAGCGCATTGGCATCACGGCCCACCGCAAACCGGTAGAACGCGCGCGCTTCGGCCAGATCACCCTCGGCCTGCGCCAGCAGTGCATTGGCCCCGGCAAGGCGCGCCTCGGCCAAAGCGACATCGGTGCGTGTCACCTCTCCCACCTCAAAACGGTCCTGAGCGGCGCGCAATTCCTGCGTGATCACCCGCACATTGTTGCGCCGCAAAGCAACGATTTCAGTGTTCGAGCGGACAGCCGTAAAGGCCTGAACCGCCTGCAACAGGATATTCTGTTCTACCGCGATCAGGCTTTGACGCGTGGCCAGAACCGACTCCTTGGCAATATCCACACCAAGACGCGACCGCCCGCCATCAAAAAGCAGGATATCAGCCGTCAATCCCAGCGATGCCGTGGTATCATCAGAGCGCCGCACGCCCGTGCCAGACAGCGCCGAACGCGCCTCGCTATCGCTATAGGTCACATCGGCGGACCAGCCCAGAATCGGACGCAAAGCCGAAAGCGAAACCGCCACATCCTCGTCCGCGGCACGCAGCAAGGCGCGGTTCTGCTCCAACAGCCCGCTGTTGTTATAGGCCCCCGCCAGCGCATCGGCCAAACTATCCGCCACCGCGCTGACCGGTGCCGCAATCGCCAGCATCCCTGCAACAACCCCGGCCATCATGCGGCGCCCGCGACCAACAGGTGCCGCACCAAAACGCGCAGCGCCTGCACTGTCATTCAAATCCGGTTTGACTGTCTGCATGCCTGGTCTATCCATCGCGTGTTCTGTCCTATGCTATGTCCAATGCGGGCAAGGTTGATCCATCCCTGCCCGTCAAAGGCTAAATGCGGCCTGCTTTTCAAATCCGTCCAGCACCGGGGCGCTGGCATTGAACGCATCACGCCAACTGATCATGCCGTCGCGCTTGTAGCCGATACGCACCACCCCCAAAGCGCCTTCCATGAACAGGCAGGCGATCCGGCCCTCGTTTTTCAGTTGCGCCACCAGATCAGCGGGCAATTCGCCTACCCCGCCCTGAATGATGATCGCGTCATAAGCCCCATGCTCGGCCGCGCCCGCGCTGAGGGGGGCGTGCTGCACAATCACATTGTCAGCCCCCTCCCGCGACAGGATCGTCTGCGCCTCCTGTGCCAACGCGTCGTCGCTTTCCACGGCGACAACCGCCTCTGCCAGACGGGCCACAACGGCCGCGGAATAGCCAAGACCACATCCCAGATCGAGGACAAGCTCGTCAGGTTGCACATCCAGCGCATCCAGCATCTTGGCCAGCGTGCGCGGCTCCAACATGACCCTGCCCCTCCCCAGCGGGATATTCTCGCCAACATAGGCCGCCTCACGCTGGGGGGCGGGCACGAATTCCTCTCGCGGCACAGATAACATGGCCTCGATAATAGGAAATTTCGTCACATCCGAAGGTCTGACCTGCGTATCCACCATGGTGGTGCGGCGTGCGGCATAATCTGTCATCAGCTAAACTCTTCTGTTCAGTCTTTGAGGTGTCTTTTGTCACATCACCGGCCTCTCGGCAACGGGAATGCGCCGTGCCGCGCGATTGATCACAGCGCTGTTGCGCGCAGGCCTTGCAGCGCCCCGAGGAATCCGCTAATTGCGCAACATCTCGGCGGCGGGTTGGCGGAGAGGTTACGCAGCGGATTGCAAATCCGTGTAG
>JBLRWJ010000081.1:0-12633 GCA_047921315.1 Rhodobacterales bacterium
TTGCACTGGGCGCACATCCAGCGGGATCAATGGCTGTTGCGCCGCTGCGGGGGTGCCGATTGCGGACATCGCAGCAAGGGCCGCGGCAAAGACTGCGGTGACTGCTCTTGCAGGGGCGACGGTGGCGGAATTTTTGGGTTTTGGCATCCGGCGGTTCCGTTATCCGATGAGGCGCGACCACATGAGACATAGCGCGCAGCGATGGCGGGGCAAAACACCTGCCTGACACAGATACGTGAACTATCACGGACACAAGAATGGGGCGGGTTGCTCCGCCGCCCCATCGCTATGGCCTTACTGATCCAGAAAACTGCGCAATTTGCGCGAGCGGCTGGGATGTTTCAGCTTGCGCAGCGCCTTTGCCTCGATCTGGCGGATCCGTTCGCGGGTCACGCTGAACTGCTGGCCAACTTCCTCAAGGGTATGATCGGTGTTCATCCCGATGCCAAAGCGCATCCTGAGCACGCGTTCCTCGCGTGGGGTCAGGCTGGCCAGAACGCGGGTTGTGGTTTCCTTGAGGTTTTCCTGAATGGCGCTGTCGAGCGGCAGCACGGCATTCTTATCCTCGATGAAATCACCAAGCTGGCTGTCTTCCTCATCCCCGATCGGGGTTTCAAGGCTGATCGGTTCCTTGGCGATTTTCATCACCTTGCGGACCTTTTCCAACGGCATTTGCAGCTTTTCAGCCAGCTCTTCCGGCGTTGGTTCGCGCCCGATTTCGTGCAGCATCTGACGGCCGGTGCGCACCAGTTTATTGATCGTCTCGATCATATGCACCGGAATACGGATGGTGCGCGCCTGATCCGCGATGGACCGCGTGATCGCCTGCCTGATCCACCATGTCGCATAGGTGGAGAATTTGTAACCGCGCCGGTATTCGAATTTATCAACCGCCTTCATCAGGCCGATATTGCCTTCCTGAATAAGATCAAGGAATTGCAGGCCACGGTTGGTGTATTTCTTGGCGATCGAGATCACCAGACGCAGGTTCGCCTCGACCATTTCCTTTTTGGCCTGCCGCGCCTCTTTCTCGCCCTTTTGGACCTGCGAGACGATGCGGCGGAATTCGCTGATATCCAGACCGACATATTGGCCGACCTGCGCCATATCGGCGCGCAGCTCTTCGATCTTGTCGGTGGAGCGTTCGATCAAGGCCTGCCAACCGCGACCGGGTTTTTCAGCCATTCGTTCCAGCCAGTTCGGGTCCAGCTCATAGCCGCGATACTCATCGACAAATTCGCGCCGGTTGATGCGCGCCTGATCGGCCAGTTTCACCAGCGCCGAGTCGATCTGCGTCACACGGCGGTTGATGCCGTATAGCTGGTCAACCAGAGCCTCGATCCGGTTGTTATGCAGGTGCAATTCATTCACCAGCAGCACGATTTCTGAACGCAGCGTCTGGTATGTGCCCTCTTCATCCGAGGTAAAGCTTGAATCCTCGTTGAGCGTGGCCGAGATGCGGCTATCCTGCATTTCTGACAGGCGGGCGTAATCATCAGCGATCCGGTCCAGCGTTTCCAGAACCCGCGGTTTCAGCGCGGCTTCCATCGCGGCAAGGCTCATATTGGCCTGCTCATCCTCGTCGTCGTCATCATCGCGGCTGATCGGGTTGCCATCAGCATCCAGTTCCTGCGCGGCCTCTTCTGTGTCAGCGCGCGGCGCGCGTGACACATTGGCGGCAACAACCGGACTTTCGCCCAACTCACCCTCTTCGCCCAGATGGGTCCCGAATGTCGCCTCAAGGTCGATCACATCGCGCAGCAGAATATCCTCAGAGAGCAATTCGTCGCGCCAGATCGTGATGGCCTGAAAGGTCAGCGGGCTTTCGCACAGGCCCGCGATCATGGTGTTGCGCCCGGCCTCGATCCGTTTGGCGATGGCGATTTCACCCTCGCGCGACAGCAACTCGACGCTGCCCATCTCGCGCAGATACATGCGCACCGGATCATCGGTGCGATCCAGTTTTTCCGAGGTGCCGGAGGATAGCGCAATATCGCGGTTGGACGAGATATCGACAACAGCCGTGGATTTGGCCTCCTCGTCCTCAACCTCATCGTCTTCGATGATATTGATGCCCATTTCCGACAGCATCGACATCACATCCTCGATCTGCTCAGACGAGACCTGTTCAGGCGGCAGAACCTGATTGAGCTGCTCATAGGTAATGTAGCCGCGTTCCCGCGCCTCTGCGATCATCTTTTTGACCGCGGCCTGGCTCATATCGAGGGAGACTTCGCTGTCCTGATCGTCCTGCGGCGTATCGTCGGTGTCTTTTGCGGCCATGAAATGCTCCTGCATTGGCGGGCTGTCTGTCGCGATCTGGGCGCGGCACATGGGGGCGGGCGCCAGGATGATCGTGTGAGTCGTCCGAATCAACATTGATTCGCACTGATTCGCAAACCGTTTACAGTGTTCTGTTTACCAATTCCCTGATAAAACCTCTATCTGCCCGGTTTGCTAAAGGTAATCTTGTCCATCAAGGCATCAAGCGCAGAGCGTTCATCGCGGTTTATTCGCGCGCCATTCGGTCCTGTGTCATATTCCGTCTGGTCCTCATTCTGGCTCCGCAGTGCCTTGTTATGCGCCTGTGCTGCTTGGCTCAACCGCCATGTCACCGCCTCATCGGCCAGACCTTCCAGATCCTCCTGCGCCTCGGCGATTTCCAAAATCAGGCCGCGCAGACAGGTCAGTTTGTCCAACTCCTCGGCCAGCGTCATACGGGCCATTTCGGTATTGCCGGGTTGCCGCACAGGGGGTGCTATACGCACATGGGGTAGCGCAAAGAGGCTTTCAAGAACGTCACGGCCAAGTTCGCACTGTAATTGATCCAGTAAGGCCGCGGCATCATCGGCATATTCAGGGGCCAAACGCAGGATCGCATCACGCAAGACGGCATGTCCGGGGGCCAGACATTCCATGCGTTCGATCTGCGTTTCAAATTCGTCGATCACGGCGGGGGTTGTGATCATCGTGGCCAGAATCACCGCCTCGCGCAGGTGATCGGCCACATCTTCGCCCGGCTGCGCCAGAAGCGAGGATTTGGTGCTGGGCAGGGGCACAGGCGGGGCCTGCCAGCGCGGGCTGCCAGGGGTCCAGGGGCCACGGATCACGCGCCCGGCGGGGCTGCTTGCAGCGCCAGAGGTGCGGCGGCTGCCGAACAAATCCCAACGCTTTTCCTTGATCGCCTCGCCGTAATGGGCGCGGATGAACGGATCTTTGATCAGCATGATCTTGGCGCGCAGGGATTTATCCAGCATCGCGCGGCGTTCGGGGCTGTCAAACACCTGCCCTTCAGTCTCGCGTTGCCACAGCAGATCCACCATCGGCACCGCCTGATCCAGCAGCGCCTGCATCCCCGCAGCCCCGCTGGCGCGGATCAGATCATCGGGGTCTTTGCCTTCGGGCATCACCGCAAAGCGCAGCGATTGCCCCGCCTCCAACAGCGGCAGCGCCAGATCGATCACCTTCATCGCGGCCCTGATCCCGGCGCTGTCACCATCCAGCGCGATGACGGGTTCGGGCGCGATACGCCACATCAGTTGCAGCTGCGCCTCTGTCACAGCCGTGCCAAGCGGGGCAACGGCGGCGGTGAACCCCGCCTCGGACAGGGCGATCACGTCCATATAGCCTTCGGCGACGATCAGCGGCTGGCCCTTGCCTGCGGCCTCTCGCGCGGGGGCGTGGTTATAAAGCGTGCGGCCTTTGTCAAACAGCTCAGTCTCGGGAGAATTGAGATATTTGGCGTTATCATTGGGGTCCATCGCGCGCCCGCCAAAGGCGATGCAGCGCCCGCGCACATCGCGGATCGGGAACATGATCCGGTTGCGAAACACATCATAGGGGCGTTTGCCGGTATTGGAGGGCTTGGCCAGCCCGGCGCCAAGGATCAGATCATCCGGCACGCCCTTGGCTGTCAGATGATCCCACAGCGCCTGCCAGCCATCCGGCGCAAAGCCGATGCCGAACCGCTCTTGCGTGTCCTGTTTCAGGCCGCGCCGGGCCAGATAATCCCGCGCCGCCCCTGCCGCGCCGGTGCGCAACTGCAGGGCAAAGAACTGCGCCGCCTGCTCCATCACCGCGATCAACTGGCTGCGGTGATCGGCCTTTTGCTGGGCTTGCGGATCGCGGGCGGGCATTTGCATTCCGGCTTCGCGGGCCAGAATTTCGACCGCTTCCATAAAGCCCACATTCTCTGTCTCGCGCAGGAATGACAGCGCATCGCCCTTGGCATGGCAGCCAAAGCAATAGTAAAAGCCTTTGCGGTCATCCACATGAAAAGACGCGCTTTTTTCCTGATGGAACGGGCAAGGCGCCCACATGTCGCCCTTGCCCTGATTGGATTTGCGCATGTCCCACATGACCTTGCGCCCGACGACCTGTGACAGGCTGATGCGGGTGCGCAACTCGTCCAAGAATCCGGGTGGCAGGCTCATGCGGTGCAGTATAGGCGCAGCTTGCGGGCAATGCTATGCCCCCAAACGCGATCAGATGTGGATAACAGTATCGCAGGTGTCGCAGATCAAGCCGGTCAGCCTCAGGGCCGGTAACCCAGGCACTGGGTCTGGAACGCGGTGACAGTATCGCCGGTCAGCTGATCTGTGGGCAGCGTATAGATCCAGCCCACCAGAACCGAGATCGAGGGCGCATATTTCGGGTCAATCCCGCTATCGCTGGCCTCCAGCCGGACAATGGTGCCCGCCTGATCCGCGCCACCGGCACGCAGATCAACCGCGCGCGCAACGATCGCCGCTTGCCCCTCACAGCGTGTGGTGCGTTCCGCATCCGTTTCGGCCACAACGTCAGAGGCAGCAAAGGCAAGCGCCACAAGGCAAAGGGCAGGCAGTGCAAACAGGCGGGTCATGGTCTGATTCTTTCGTGAAAGAGGATCAAGCCCCTTAGGATGTCAGTCCGGCGCGCGCGCCGCAACCCCCTGCATCGCGGCACCCAGATCATGGGCAAGGGTTCGCGCCATCGACCGGAACACCATGATCTGAAACGTCGTATCGGCCAGACGCGTGATCGCGGCATGCATATGCATCAGCTCTGTGCGTGCGGTATGGCCGGGTTTGAACTGGCCGGGGCGCAGGTCAATCGGTGTCAGGCGCGCCAGCACATCGGCGGCCCCTGCCCCGTCCAGCCGCACCACGGCCCACGCATCGCTGATATCGGTCAGCGCGGCATGTTCCGCCAGCGCCGGATCGGGCGCAGGCCCCATCAGCAGGATATGGGCGCGGCCAAACCACAGCGCAAAGGCACCGTCTTTGCCGGTGGTCCCGTCTTTGCTGGTCATACGGTTCGCAGCGGGCAGCGCCATGCCATGCGCGGCTTTCAGCGCAGTGCCCAGCGCCTCGGCCTTTCCATGATAGGGCGCAAGGGCGGTCAGGTGGCCGGGGTCAACCTCGGACAGGGTCAGCGCACCGATCTGGAGCGGCAGCAAACCGGCGCAGGGCGATACGGCGGCAAGCGTGATGGCGGGGTCAGCCACGGGCGCGCCCTCCTTCTGGGTCAAGAAACACCGGATCGCACACCTCGCACAGGGTCTCAACGCCGCGCAGATGATCGACCATGCGGATCACCTCGCCATGCCTTGCGCGCCCCTGTTTGAGAAAGCCCAGACCGAGGAAAGATTCGAGCGTAGGCGAGAATCCGACCGAGGTGACATAGCCCTGCGCATTCTCACGGATCGCCGCCGCGTCGCGTTCAAACAGATGCGCCCCTGCGGTCAGTTGTTTGACCGCACCCACAGGTTTCAGCCCCACAAGGTGTTCACGGCCCGGATCAACCAGACCGGGGCGCGCGGCGGCGGCCTTGCCGATGCAATCCTTCTTGGCCGAGATCATCCGCGCCATCCCGATATCATAGGCGGTGGTGCGGCCATGGATTTCGGCATGGGTGATGAACCCCTTCTCGATCCTCAGGACATTGAGCGCTTCCATCCCGTAGGCGCCACCGCCCAGCGCCTCGGCCCGCGCCACCAGCAGCCCAAACAGGGCCGCGCCATAGCGCGCAGGCACCGCGATTTCATAGGCATGTTCCCCCGAAAACGAAATGCGGAAGAGCCGCGCCGCGATCCCCTGCACCGCCAGCGCGCCACAGGCCATGAAGGGCCATGTGTCATTGTCGATGGGCCGGTCGAGCAGCCCGTTCAACAGATCCCGCGAGGATGGCCCCGCCACGGCAAATTGCGCCCAGTGTTCGGTGACAGAGCAAAAGCTGACATCCAGATCAGGGCGCAACGCCTGATGCACGAAATCCAGATGCCGCATCACCTGCCCGGCAGCAGCGGTCGTGGTGGTCATCACATAATGCGCAGGCCCCAGCCGCGCGGTGGTGCCGTCATCCATGACATGGCCATCCTCGCGCAGCATCAAGCCATAGCGCACCCGCCCCACCGGCAGGGTCGAGAACATGTTGGTATAGACCAGATCCAGCAGCGCGGCCGCGCCCGGCCCCTTGATATCAATCTTGCCAAGGGTGGACACATCACAGATGCCAACCGTGCTGCGCACCATGTTGACTTCACGGTCGCAGGATTGCCGCCATGTCGCCTCGTCCGGCTTGGGGAAATAGCTGGGGCGATACCACAGCCCCGCCTCGATCATCGGGGCACCTGCGGCCACGCTGGCGGCGTGGCTGGTGGTGAAGCGCTGCGGCGCAAAGCCCGCGCCCTGTGCGCCCGCCCCCATCGCGGCGATGCTGACAGGGCTGTAGGGCGGGCGGAAGGTGGTGGTGCCCGTTTCAGGGATACCGCGCCCCGTCGCATCGGCCAGCACGGCCAGGGCGGCCACGTTGGAGTTCTTGCCCTGATCGGTTGCCATGCCTTGGGTTGTGTAGCGTTTCATATGCTCGACCGAGCGGAAATTTTCCACCGCGGCCTGTTTGACATCCTTGACCGTCACATCATTCTGAAAATCCAGCCAAGCGCGCCCCTTGCCCGGCACAGCCCAGAGCGGCGTGATGCGGGTGGGCGCATCCTCGGCTGACGGGATATCTGCTTGGACGGGCGCAAACCCCAGATCGGCCAGCGCCTCAGCCGCCAGTTTCGCCCCCTCGGCCAGACAGCCATGGGTAGACATGGTGCCGTTGCAGGCCCCTGCCGCCGCCAGCCCCGGAATGGCACCGGGGGTGGGCACGAAACTGGCCAGAGCGGCGTGCCACTGGGGCCGCCCGTTCATGTGGCAGGTCAGATGCACGGTCGGGTTCCAGCCGCCGGACATGGCCAGACAATCGGTGCGGATCTTGTCGATCCCCGAGGTGGTGGCGATGCTGATCGCCTCAAGTTGCTTGCGGCCATGCGCGTCACAGACCTGCGCGCCCTTGAAAAACGGCACATCCAGATCGGTGGTCGCATCGGGGCGGCTGTCAATCAGGGCGGCCACATGCACCCCTGCCGCCAGCAGATCGGCAGCGGTGCGATGGGCGTTGTCATTATTGCCAAAGACAGTGACGGCCTGACCGGGGCTGACGGCCCAGCGATTGACATAGGCGCGCACGGCCCCGGCCATCATCACGCCAGGGCGGTCATTGTTGCGAAAGGCTATGGGCCGTTCCAGCGCCCCTGCGGCCAGCACAGCGCGGCGCGCCACGATGCGCCAGAACGCCTCAAGCGGGGCATGGGGACGGCGGGCCATGTCGGGGGGCAGCTTTTCCAGCGCCGCATAGGTGCCCTGATCATAGGCCCCTGTCACGGTGGTGCGGGTCATGATCCGCACATTGGGCATCGCGGCCAGTTGGGCGGTAATACCGGCGGCCCAATCGGCACCGGGCTGGCCATCCACCTGCAGCGTTTCGGCATTAAGCCGCCCGCCGGTGCGCCTATCCTCATCGCATAGGATCACATCGGCCCCGGCCTGCGCCGCCACCCATGCCGCCATCAGCCCGGCTGGCCCCGCGCCGATCACCAACAGATCGCAATGGGCAAAGGCACGCTCATACCGGCCCTCGTTATGCTGGCCTGACAGCGCCCCAAGACCCGCTGCGCGCCGGATCAGCGGCTCATAGACCCGCTCCCAAAAGGCACGCGGCCACATGAAGGTCTTGTAATAAAAGCCAGCCGACAGGAAAGGCGCTGCCAGATCGTTGACCGCCAGCAGATCCAGCTCCAGCGAGGGCCATGCGTTCTGGCTGCGCGCCGCCAACCCTTCATGCAATTCCAGCACGGTGGCGCGGATATTGGGGTCTTGCGCCGCGCCCTGCCCGACAGTGACCAAGGCATTGGGTTCTTCCGATCCGGCGGTCAGCACCCCGCGCGGGCGGTGATACTTGAAGGACCGCCCCACAAGCCGGATATCATTGGCCAACAAGGCCGAAGCCAGCGTATCCCCGGCAAAGCCTTGATACTGATGCCCTTCAAAGCGAAAGGTGACCGCGGCGCCCCGGTCGATCTGCCCGCCCTTGGCCAGCCTCATGTGGCCCCCCCGTTTTGCGCGCGGCCCACATCGCGGCCTGTATCGGTGGCCGCATCACTGGCCAGCACCGCGCCTGACACCTCATGCGTGACGGTATTGCGCGTCACCACCAGCCACGCGCCGCATCCGGCCTCATGATACCACAGGTCGCGGGTGATCCCGGCGGGGTTGTCGCGCAGATGCAGATAGGCATCCCAATCCTTTGGCGATGCCGCAGGACCGGGGCGGCGCAGCGCCACGGCATCGCCTTGGTAATAGAACTCGCGCCGGTCCCTCTCGCCGCAGATCGGACAGGTGATCCTCATTCGTGTTCCGCCTTCATCAACATCTTCATCAAAACGCGCCAAACCGCGCCAAACCGCGCCTAGTGCAGGTTATGCTGCGATCCTGTGCCTTCTTCGTCCAGCAGACCGCGCCCGGTGCGGAACCGATCCAGCCGGAAGCGCGCAGCGGCCACGTGATGCTGATCGGTGGCGATCAGATGCGCAAAGGCGTTGCCCGACCCCGGCACCGCCTTGAAGCCGCCATAACACCAGCCGCAATTCAGATAGAGCCCGTCGATATGCGTCTTGTCGATGATCGGGCTGCCATCGGGCGTCATGTCCATGATCCCCCCCCAAGCGCGCAGCACACGCGCCTTGCCGATCATCGGCATCAGGGTCATGCCCGCCTCCATCACATGTTCGACCATCGGCAGATTGCCGCGGCTGGCATAGGAGGCGTAGAAATCCAGATCGCCGCCAAAGACCAGCCCACCCTTGTCGGACTGGCTGATATAGAAATGCCCCATGCCGAAACTGATCACATGATCGATCACAGGTTTCAGCCCTTCGGTGACAAAAGCCTGCAACACATGGCTTTCCACCGGCAGACGCATCCCCGCCATCGCCGCCACCTGACCGGACCGCCCCGCAACGACAATGCCCACCTTCTTGGCGCGGATCGCGCCGCGTGTGGTCTGCACGCCTGTGACGACACCTTTGTCGATATCGATGCCCGTGACCTCGCAATTCTGGATCAGGTCCACGCCGCGGCTGTCCGCGCCGCGCGCATAGCCCCATGCCACCGCATCATGGCGCGCCGTGCCGCCGCGCGGATGATAGAGCCCGCCATAGATGGGAAAGCGGGTATTGTCGAAATCCAGATAGGGCAGGTATTTGCGCACGCCTTCACGGTCCAGCAGGATGGCATCATCACCCTGATTGATCATCGCATTGCCGCGCCGGGCAAAGGCATCACGCTGGCCATCGGAATGGAACAGATTGATCAGCCCGCGCTGGGAATGCATGACGTTGTAATTCAGATCGGCTTCCAGACCTTCCCACAGTTTGAGCGAATGGCTGTAGAATTCCGAATTGCCCTGCAGAAAGTAATTGGCCCGCACGATCGTGGTATTGCGCCCGATATTGCCGCTGCCGATATAGCCCTTTTCCAGCACGGCGATATTGGTCAGCCCATGTTCGCGCGCAAGGTAATAGGCCGTGGACAAGCCATGCCCGCCACCACCGATGATGATAATGTCATAGGCGGGCTTTGGCGCTGGATCGCGCCAATGCGGCGCCCAGCCGCGATTGCCTGTCAGCCCTTCCCTGAGCACTTGAAGGCCCGAAAACCGCATGCGTTCTGTCCCCTTTTACCCGCCCAATCAACAGGTTCAGGACCGAGTTATCAACACCCAATCGCAAAAGCCTTGCCGCTTTGCGACACCGGCGCGTCGCATCCGCGTGATGCGCGCGCCGCTCCTTGGTCCTGCGGACCGCCTCGCTTTGATTTGGCACGGTGGCATGTCGCGCGAAGACGCCCACAGGGCGGAGGAGCGGCCCGAGCGGAACCGCTGGCAGAACCGCCGCTCAGATACCTTTGGCGCGGTAACTGGCGGCTACCTTGCCGATGGACACGATATAGGCGGCGGTGCGCAGATCCTTGACATCTGCGCGCGTATGCCAGACCTCCCGCATCGACTGATAGGCGATCCGCATCGTATCATCGAGACCAGAGCGGACCAGCTCCAGCTCATCCGAGCCGCGCAGATATTTTTCCTTGAATTCAGGGCGCAGCGCCCAGGCATCGCCAAGATAGCGGTCCAGCCGCTCCAACTCATCGACCAGAAGCTGGGTGCGCGCCTCTTCGGCCCGGCGCTGCATGCGGCCAAAGCGGATATGGCTGAGGTTCTTGACCCATTCGAAATAGGACACGGTCACGCCGCCCGCATTGGCATACATATCTGGAATGATCACCGTCCCCTTGTCGCGCAGGATGTCATCCGCCGCCGCGGTGACCGGCCCATTCGCCGCCTCGATGATCAGCGGTGCCTTGATCCGTTCGGCATTGTCACGGTTGATCACCCCTTCCAGCGCGGCAGGGATCAGGATATCGCATTCATGTTCCAGAACCTGCTCACCGTTTTCCACATATTGCGCGCCTGCAAACCCTTTCACACCGGAATGGCCAGCGATCCAGTCGCGCACGGCATCCACGTCCAACCCCTTGGGGTCCAGCAATGCGCCATCCCGCTCCACGATGCCGATGACTTTGCAGCCATCCTCGTCACGCAGGAATTTGGCCGCGTGATAGCCCACATTGCCAAGCCCCTGCACGATGACACGCTTGCCATCCAGACTGCCGCTCAGGCCGGCGATGGCCATATCCTCCGGGTGGCGGAAAAACTCCCGCAGCGCATATTGCACGCCGCGGCCCGTCGCCTCCACGCGGCCCGCGATACCGCCCGCATTCAGCGGCTTGCCCGTCACACAGGCGCGCGCATTGATGTCAGTGGTGTGCATGCGCGCATATTGATCGGCGATCCATGCCATTTCGCGTTCGCTGGTGCCCATATCCGGGGCGGGCACGTTCTGTGCCGGGTCGATCAGATCGCGCTTGATCAGCTCATAGGCGAAACGCCGGGTGATCAGCTCCAGCTCATGTTCGTCGTATTCGCGCGGATCTATGCGCAAGCCCCCCTTGGAGCCACCAAACGGCGCTTCGACCAGCGCGCATTTATAGGTCATCAGCGCCGCAAGGGCCTCTACCTCGTCCTGATTGACGCCCATAGCATAGCGGATGCCGCCCTTGACCGGCTCCATATGTTCGGAATGGACCGAGCGGTATCCGGTGAATGTATGGATCGTGCCGCGCAACCGTACCCCGAAGCGCACCGTATAGGTTGAGTTGCAGACGCGGATCTTTTCCTCCAGCCCCGGCGGCAGATCCATCAGGGCAACCGCGCGGTTGAACATCAGGTCTACGCTTTCGCGAAAGCTGGGTTCCCTCAAATCATCCATGTTTTATCCTTTCCGGGGCGCCGATCATGACATGCCGACGCGACCATGTTGCACATTCCGATGACTCAAGCGTTAACATTTGCCTCAAATATGTGCACGTCTTTATCGCCCGAGGGCTGCAAGCCGCGCTCAATCCGCCGCCCTGTCCGGCCAAAAGACCTCTGCATGACACCGTTCTGGCCCCAGGATGAGGGCAGCGCCTGCCTGGGCTGGCGCTCTGGCGGGCCGGGGCCGAATGCGCCGACATCGCATGAAACCCAGCCGTTTCAACGCGTTGGGCCGTCCGAAGCGCCTGCCGGGGGGCAGGCAGACGCTGCCCGGCGGTGCCGCCGGGCGGGGGATATCGGCGATAGCGCGTGTTATGCAGAGGTCTTGCCAAAGCATGGCGCGTTCAATGGAATTCACGCCGCAGAATGAACGCGTTGTTCTGCGAAAACGCTGCCTCATCCTGCGGAGTGAATGCATGAATCCGTTCAAACGCGGCACGCTCTGCATGCACAGGACAAGGCGAGGGAGAATGGCGTGCCACAATCAATCTTGCAGGGCGTGCGCCGCAAAAAAGCTGGCAGCAAGCTGCCGCAACTTTGACACCCTGTTTCCAAGCCAGAAACAATATCGCGGGTTTGCCAAATATACAGCTCAAACATGTATAAAAAAACGAATAATTTTTGCTGAATGGCCAAATTTCGGCCATAGTCCCACGGCATTTCTAAGCATCCGCAAAATTTTGTGCGGCCAGTTGGATTCCGCTGCCTGACGCGGGGGGATCCAGTGGTCTGAGGTACATATGATGACACGCATACTGAAGAAGGCTCCATTATCTGCCCGCCCTGCCAGAAAGCCCCGGTTTCTTGCGCGGTTCCGGCGCGAGGAGGATGGATCGCTTGTGGTTTTTTCGGTGTTCATGTTCCTGATCATTCTGTTTGTCGGTGCCTTGGGCGTTG
>JBLRWJ010000082.1:0-12538 GCA_047921315.1 Rhodobacterales bacterium
CGGTGAACCGCTCGCCCACCTCGCCCGAGGGCAGTTCGATGATGCCGTCATGTTCCTCGGACAGTTCCATCTCGCGCTCGGAACACATCATGCCGAAGCTCTCGATGCCGCGGATCTTGCCCACGCCGATGGTCGTGTCGATGCCGGGCACATAGGTGCCGGGCTTGGCGATCACCACGGTGATGCCTTCGCGGGCATTGGGCGCACCGCAGATGATCTGCGTCTCGCCCTCATCGGTCAGCACCTTGCACACGCGCAGCTTGTCGGCATCGGGGTGCTTTTCGGCATGGACCACCTTGCCGATGGTGAAATCAGCGAGGCGGGCGGCGGGGTTCTCGACCCCTTCGACCTCAAGCCCCAGATCGGTGAGCGTGTCAGAGATCTCGTCCACCGAGGCGGTGGTGTCGAGATGTTCCTTCAGCCAGGAGAGGGTGAATTTCATGATGCTGTCCCGTCTCTTTGTGTGGGGGGTCATCCCACCTAAACTATGGATAATTCGGGCTGTGCCCGTGTCTTTTCTATCGTGAAAGGCCGCCATGCAGCGTAGGCACATCCAAGCTTGCAAAGCCATAATGCCGCAGCCAGCGCAGGTCTGAATCGAAGAACGCCCGCAGATCGGGGATGCCGTATTTCAGCATGGCGATCCGGTCGATCCCCATGCCGAAGGCGAAGCCCTGATAGTCGTTCGGATCAATCCCGCCCGCTTGCAGCACCGATGGATGCACCATGCCGGAGCCGAGAATCTCCAGCCAGTCGTCGCCCGTCCCCACCTTGAGCGTGCCGCCTTCCCATGAGCAGCGGATATCGACCTCGGCTGAGGGTTCGGTGAAGGGGAAATGCGAGGCGCGGAAGCGCAGCTCTACGTTATCCACCTCGAAAAATGCCTTCACAAACTCCTCAAGGCACCATTTCAGGTTGGCCATGGAGATGTCGCGGTCAATCGCCAGCCCTTCGACCTGATGAAACATTGGCGTATGGGTCTGGTCATAATCGGCGCGGTAAACACCGCCGGGGCAGATGATGCGGATGGGCGCGCCCTGCGCCTCCATCGCGCGGATCTGCACGGGGCTGGTATGGGTGCGCAGCACATGCGGCGGGCGGTCATCACCAGCGGCGCGGTGCATATAGAACGTGTCCATTTCCGCGCGTGCGGGATGATGCGAGGGGATATTGAGCGCGTCGAAATTATACCAGTCCGTGTCGATGCGCGGGCCTTCGGCGACCGAAAAACCCATATCGGCAAAGATCGCGGCCACTTCCTCGGAGACCTGCGAAATCGGGTGGATCGTCCCCGCACGACGCCCACGCCCCGGCAATGTCACATCCAGCCATTCGGCGCGCAACCGTTCGTCAAGGGCGGCATCGCCAAGGGCGGCTTTCTTGGCGGCCAGCGCGCTGGCAATCTCGTCCTTCAGCGCGTTCAGGGCGGGGCCTGCGATTTGGCGTTCTTCCGGGCTCATCTGGCCCAATTCGCGCATCTTCAGGCTCAATTCACCCTTTTTGCCCAGCGCGGCAAGGCGCACCTCTTCGATGCTGCTTTCATCTGCGGCCCCTGCGATCAGGTCCAGATATTTGCGTTTCAGATCGTCCATCACACGGCGTTCCTTGCTGTTGCGGCCCTGTCCTGCGCTGTGGCAGCGATGGCCCGTTCATGCAAGAAGCCGCAAGACCCTGACAGGTCCGCGGCTTCCTTATTCTGCAACTCCGGTTGGAGTGGCTTACGCGAGCGCGGCCTTCGCCTGTGTGACGATGGCCCCAAACGCTTCGGGCTCATGCACGGCCAGATCGGCCAGAACCTTGCGGTCCACCTCGATCCCGGCAAGGGCCAGACCGTTGATGAAGCGCGAATAGGTCATGGTATCGTCCAGCGCGCGAACACCCGCGTTGATCCGCTGGATCCACAGGGCGCGGAAATTGCGCTTGCGGTTCTTGCGGTCGCGCGTGGCGTATTGGTTGGCTTTGTCCACCGCCTGCGCGGCAACGCGGAAGGTGTTCTTCCGGCGGCCATAATACCCTTTGGCGGCTTTGATGACTTTCTTGTGACGGGCGTGGGTGACAACGCCGCTTTTTACGCGTGACATATTGAGTTCTCCTTAACGATCATACGGCATCATCGACTTGATGATCTTCTCATCAGGGGCCGACATGACTGTGGTGCCGCGGGCATTGCGGATGAACTTTTTATGGCGCTTGATCATACCGTGGCGTTTGCCAGCCTGACCGGTCAGGATGCGTCCTGTCGCCGTCACTTTGAACCGCTTTTTGCAGCTCGATTTGGTCTTCATCTTGGGCATTTCCGTCTCCTTGACTTTGGGTCGGTTCACGCGCGACTCGGCATGCCACATCGGCCGGTCCCGCAGGTAAGAGCGCGCGATATACGCAGGATCAGGCAGGGTGGCAAGCCCAAACCGGCCCGAATTGCCCCTAAAAGGTGTGTCTGCGCAGGGAATTGGCCCATTGCGCAGATGCTGGCCTCAAGACCGGGGGGCGGTTCACGGGGGGGCGGCTAGAAGATATCGGCAATCACGCGGACAAAGGCCTTTGGGATATCATCCAACCTGTAGCCACCGGGCTTTTGCGACAGGGCATATACCACCAATGTACCGCCCAATATCAATGCGATGGCCGCTGTGCGCGGGGTCCGTCCATCCGAAAAGGCGCTGACGATGGATGGAACCGAAACCCCGGCCAGGAAAAGGCCAAGCACCAATGCCAGATCGGTATCCATGGCTTATCCTCCGGTCTCATAAAGAATTAACGCAAATAATGTGCAATCCTATTCCGGGTCAGAGGCGAAAATCAAACGTTCTGCGCAGGGGGCAACGCGCAGGATATTTGTGGTTCCGGCCTTGTTGAAGGGCACGCCCGCGATGACAAGGATCTGATCCTCTTCGGTCGCGTAACCTTGTGCGCGGGCGGCGCGGGCCGCATTGACCACAGCCATTTTGAAGCGGTCCAGCGCGCCGGTCATCACACAGTTGACACCCCATGTCAGCGCCAGACGGCGGGCGGTGCCGCGCAGGCTGGTCATGGCGATGATCGGCACGCGGGGGCGTTCGCGCGCGGTCAGCAGGGCGGTGGTGCCTGATTGCGTATAGCAGCAGATCGCCTTGATATCCGTTGTCTCGGCAATCTCGCGCGCGGCGGCCACGATCCCGTCAGCGACCGAGGTGCGGATCGCCTTGCGGCTGGCCTCGATCACCTCACGATAGGTGGGGTCGCTTTCCACCTCGATGGCGACGTTGTTCATGGTGCTGACAGCCTCGACCGGATATTGGCCTGCAGCCGATTCCGCGCTGAGCATGATGGCATCCGCGCCCTCATATATGGCGGTGGCCACGTCGGATACCTCGGCCCGCGTGGGCATCGGGCTTTCGATCATGGATTCCAGCATCTGCGTGGCCACAATCACCGGCTTGGCGGCGGCCCGGCAGCGGCGGACCAGACGTTTCTGGATGGGGGGCACGTTCTGCACAGGCAGTTCCACCCCCAGATCGCCACGCGCCACCATGATCCCGTCGCTGACGGCCAAAATCTCGTTAAAGCACTGCACGGCCGATGGTTTTTCAATCTTTGACAGAATTGCCGCGCGTCCGGCGGCCAGGGCGCGCGCCTCGGTCACATCTTCGGGGCGTTGCACAAATGACAGCGCCAGCCAATCAACCCCCAGCGCACAGGCGAATTCCAGATCCTTGCGGTCCTTGTCCGACAGCGCCGCCAAAGGCAGCACCACATCCGGCACATTCACCCCTTTGCGGTTTGATATGATGCCCCC
Organism: Rhodobacterales bacterium; assembly: GCA_047921315.1. Lineage (GTDB taxonomy): Bacteria > Pseudomonadota > Alphaproteobacteria > Rhodobacterales > Rhodobacteraceae > Seohaeicola. Next base: position 3,776 of record JBLRWJ010000082.1, read on the forward strand.
GACAGTGACCGTGCATTCGGCAAAATCAGGGCCACAGCGATCAACAGTCAGGCGGATCTTGCCGTCATTCACCAGCAGGTTCGATCCGGCCTGCAGGGCGGCAAAAATCTCGGGATGTGGCAGGCATACGCGGGTGCTGTCGCCCTCGGCGGGGTCCAGATCCAGCCGGAAGGCGGCCCCTTCGATCAACTCCTCCTCGCCGCTGGCAAAGCTGCCAACCCGCAATTTCGGCCCCTGCAGATCGGCCAGAATCGCGATCGGACTGTCCAGATCCTTTTCGATCTGGCGGATAATCGCATGGCGTGCGCGGATATCATCATGGGTGCCATGGCTCATATTCAGGCGGAACACATCCGCCCCGGCCTCATGCAGGGCGCGGATCATCGCATAATCATTGGACGCGGGCCCCAAGGTTGCCACGATTTTTACGTTCCGGTGCCGTCTCATGCTGTCATCCCTTGTTCTGCGTCACCTGTATCGGCAGATATCGCTAACAAATACTGAATCTCGCGGCTGGTGCAATTCCATTCGCCCGCCAATTGCCTTAGGTCTTCGTCAAAGGAAGTGACAGCCGCATGACATATGAGCCTTTTGACGTAATCGGTGCAGGCCGCTCCTCGCGCTGGCTGGTCACCTGCGATCACGCGGCCAATACCGTGCCTGCCTTTGTCAACGGCGGTGATCTGGGGCTTGCGCCTTACGATATGGCGCGCCACATCGCCTATGATGTGGGTGCGGCGGGTCTGTCGCGCGCCTTGGCCGATGCGCTGGGATGCCCTGCGATCCTGTCCAATTTCTCGCGCCTCGTGATTGATCCGAACCGTGGGGAGGATGATCCGACCCTGCTGATGAAGCTGTATGACGGCACGATCATTCCCGCCAACCGCCATGCCGGGGCAGCGGTGCTGGAAGAGCGGCTGAACAGATGCTACCGCCCCTATCACACGGCGCTGGCAGAACTGGCCGCACGGCGCGATGATACGGTGATTGTCTCCATCCACAGCTTCACACCGCAATTGCAGGGCCGCCCGCCGCGCCCTTGGCATGTGGGGGTGCTGTATGCCGCTGATACCCGCCTTGCCCGCCCGCTTCTGGCGCATCTGCGGGCGCAGGATGATCTTTGCATCGGTGAGAATGAGCCCTATGGTGGCCACCTGCCGGGGGATGCGATTGCCCGCCACGCGATTGCATGGCAGCGGTTGAACGCGCTGATCGAACTGCGTAACGATCTGATTGCCACGCCGGAGCAACAAGCCGCCTGGGCCGCAAGGCTTGCACCGATCTTGCAACAGGCCCTCGCCGATACTGGCCATTGATCCAGTGCCCAGCGCCACCCACAGGAGAGACATGATGGATGACCAGACCAGACTTGAACTAGAAGCAGCCGCCTTCCGCGCCCTGCGTGATCACCTGATGGTGCAGCGCCCCGATGTGCAGAATATCGACATGATGAACCTGACCGGTTTCTGCCGCAACTGCCTCAGCCGCTGGTATCAGGAGGCCGCGAACGCGCGCGGCATCGACATGACAAAGGGCGAGGCGCGCGAAACCTTCTACGGCATGCCCTATGACGACTGGCGCGCCCAGCAGACCGAGGCCAGCCCCGAGAAACAGGCGGCCTTCAAGGTGGCATTCGACGAAAACGTCACGAAAAAGGCGCCGAAGTAACCTCCCGCGCCTGCTTCTTCTTGCTGCAAATATCCGGCCCGACGCTTGCGTCAGGCAGCGCCGTCAGACGGCGGCCTTCAGGCTTTCGTCCAGATAGATCTCGCGCAGGCGCGCGGCCACCGGGCCGGGCGTGCCATTGCCCAGCGCAACGCCGTCAATCTCGACCACCGGCATCACAAAGGCCGATGCGGATGTGATAAATGCCTCATCCGCGTCCTGCGCCTCTTGGATCGTGAAGGGGCGTTCCTCCACCTCCATCTGCGCCTCGCGGGCAAAACGCAGCACAGCGGCGCGGGTGATCCCGTGCAGGATGTCATGGCTGAGCTGGCGGGTGATGATGCGGTTGCCCTTGACGATATAGGCGTTGTTCGAGGTGCCTTCGGTCACCGCGCCATCCTCGACCATCCATGCATCATCGCATCCGGCCTTTTTCGCCATCATCTTGCCCATCGACGGATAGAGCAACTGCACCGTCTTGATATCACGACGGCCCCAGCGGATATCCTCGATGCTGATGATCTTGATCCCCGTCTTGGCGGCAGGGCTATTGGCAAGGCCGGGTTTGTTCTGCGTGAACAGAACCAGCGTCGGCTTGGTTGTCGCGGTATCGGGAAACACGAAATCACGGTCTCCGGCAGACCCGCGCGTGATCTGCAGATAGATCATCCCCTCATCGATGCCGTTCAGCCGGACCAGCTCGCGGTGAATCTCCAGCAGCTCGTCAAACGTTGCCGGTTTTTCCATATCCAGCTCGTTCAAAGACCGTTCCAGCCGCACGCGATGCCCTTCAAAATCAATCAGCTTGCCGCCCAGCACCGATGTCACCTCATAAACGCCATCGGCCATCAGGAAACCGCGATCAAAGATCGACACTTTCGCCTCGGTTTCGGGCAAGTAGTCTCCGTTTACATAGACGGTACGCATATTCTGATCTCCTGATTGCGGTTTGTCTTGGCTCAGCCCCACAGCGCCGGTGAGGGCGGATGCACCCCTGCATCGTCAAATACCAGCGGCGCTGCGCGGTCTTCGGCCAGAAGCAGCGGCCCGTCAAGATCCGTCACCATCGCACCCTGTGCGACCAATGTGGCGGGGGCCATTGCCAGCGAACTGCCTACCATGCAGCCCACCATCACCTTGAAACCTCCGGCCAGCGCCGCATCGCGCAGCGCCAATGCCTCGGTCAGGCCGCCGGTCTTGTCCAGTTTGATGTTCACCACATCGTATTTGCCCGCCAGATGCGGCAGGCTGCTGCGGTCATGGCAGCTTTCATCGGCGCAAACAGGCACCGGACGGTGCATGCCGATCAGCGCCTCATCCTCGGATGCGGGCAGGGGCTGTTCCACCAGCGCTACGCCCAAACGCACCAGATGCGGGGCCAGATCGGCATAAACAGCTGCGGACCAGCCCTCATTCGCATCCACGATGATGGTGGATTTGGGCGCGCCACGGCGCACCGCCTCCAGCCGTGGCATATCATCCGGCGTGCCCAGCTTGATCTTCAGCAAGGGGCGGAACGCATGTTTGGCGGCCTGCGCCTCCATCTCGGCAGGCGTGGCCAGCGACAGCGTATAGGCGGTGATCTCCGGCCCCGGCTGCGCCAGCCCCGCCAGCTCCCAAACCCGCTTGCCGCTTTGTTTGGCCTGCAGATCCCACAGCGCACAATCCACCGCATTGCGCGCCGCACCCGCTGGCAACAGATCATAAAGCGCGGCCCGCGTCAGCGCCTCTGGCAGGGCTTCGATCTGTGCGGTCACCGAATCCAGCGTCTCGTCATATCGCGCATAGGGCACACATTCGCCCCAGCCCGTCACGCCACCATCGCTGATCCGCACCGTCAGAACCTGCGCCTCGGTCCTTGATCCGCGGCTGATGGTAAACACCTGCGCCAGTTTGAACACGTCACGCGCAACCGTGATCTGCATCGCTGCCCCCTGTTTCTTCTTGCTTCAAATATCCAAATCCTCCGGCCCGCGTCACAGACCGGAGGATTAAGAAAGGCTGTCAGATCGCGGCCAGCGCATCCACCAGTTTATCCGCGCCATAGCGGTAAGGGTCGGTCGCAGGCAGGCCAAGGCGGGCCTCAACATCCGCCAGATAGGCCTGCGCGTCATCCTCGCTCATATGCTGGGTGTTGATCGCATACCCGATCACCTGACAGGCGGGGTTGGCAACCTTTGCCAGTTCCAGCGCCATGTCGCGCACCTGTTCCAGCGTGGGCAGCTTATAGCCGGGCAAGCCGCGCATATTTTCGCGCGTCGGCTCGTGGCACACGACCAGCGCATCGGGCTGCCCGCCATGGATCAGCGCCATGGTCACCCCGGAATAGGAGACGTGGAACAGGCTGCCCTGACCCTCGATCATGTCCCAGTGGTCAGCCTCATTGTCGGGTGTCAGCCATTCAACCGATCCGGCCATGAAATCGGCAATCACCGCATCCAGCGGCACGCCATTGCCGGTGATCAGGATGCCGGTCTGGCCCGTGGCGCGAAAGCTGGATTTCATCCCGCGCGCCTTCATCTCGCGGTCCATGCAAAGGGCGGTATACATCTTGCCCACGGAACAATCCGTGCCCACAGCCAAGCAGCGTTTGCCCGTCCGCTTGACGCCATTGGCGATCGGATATTGCACGGATGGCACGCGCACATCGTGCAACTGCCGCCCCGTTGCCTGCGCCACAGCCGCCAGATCAGGCTCGTCGCGCAGCAGGTTGTGCAGGCCCGAAGCCAGATCGAACCCTTCCTCCAGCGCCTGCACCAGCACCTTTTTCCACGCAGCCGAGATTACACCACCCCGGTTCGCCACGCCGATCACCAGCGTTTTGGCCCCGGCGGCGCGGGCCTGTTCCAGCGTCATGTCCGGCAAACCCATATCGGCCTTGCACCCTTCCATCCGGAACTGGCCCACAGCATTATGCGGGCGCCAGTCCTTGATGCCCTGTGCCACCTTGGCGGCAAGGCCATCGGGTGCGTCGCCCAAAAACAATAGATACGGTGTCTCGATCATACGATGGCCCTTTCCCATTCATTTCCCGTCAAATTCGCGGATTCGGCGCGGGATTGCATTGCAAATCTGGCGAATGATTAACCCCAAGCGCAAGATCCTGCGGTCAATGCTGAATTCCTGCGCAAATTCTTCGCCTTCCCCGTCCGATTCGGGCCGTGGATGCGGCGTTGCAGCGTGATGCCGCGCCTGCAAAAGGCCCTTGCGCGCATCTGCGCAATTTCATACCAACTGGCGGCAGAAAAACGCAACTTCGTTACCCCGTCATGCCCGAAAGGACCACCTGATGAGCTTTCGCATCCAGCCTGCTGCCCCCGCCCGTCCGAACCGCTGCCAGTTGTTCGGCCCCGGTTCGCGCCCTGCGATATTCGAGAAGATGGCCAGCAGCGCGGCTGATGTCATCAATCTTGATCTGGAGGATTCGGTGGCACCCTCGGATAAGGACAGTGCCCGCGACAATGTGATCAAAGCCATCAACGAGATGGATTGGGGCAACAAATACCTGTCAGTGCGGATCAACGGCCTTGACACGCCATGGTGGTACCGCGATGTCGTCGATCTACTGGAACAGGGCGGCGAACGTCTGAACCAGATCATGATCCCCAAAGTGGGCTGCGCCGAGGATGTCTATGCCGTGGACGCCCTTGTGACAGCGATCGAGCGGGCCACAGGCCGCAAAACACCGATCACCTTCGAGGTGATCATCGAATCCGCTGCAGGCATCGCCCATGTCGAGGCGATTGCCGCCTCAAGCCCGCGTTTGCAGGCGATGAGCCTTGGTGCCGCCGATTTTGCCGCCTCGATGGGGATGCAGACCACCGGGATCGGCGGTACGCAGGCCAGCTATTACATGCTGCACGAGGGCGCGAAATACTGGGCCGATCCATGGCATTGGGCACAAACCGCCATCGTCGCGGCCTGCCGCACGCATGGTATCCTGCCAGTGGATGGGCCGTTTGGCGATTTCAGCGATGATGAAGGCTTCCGCGCGCAGGCGCGCCGTTCCGCCACGCTGGGCATGGTCGGCAAATGGGCGATCCACCCCAAACAGGTGGCGCTCTCCAACGAGGTGTTCACGCCATCCGATGAAGCCGTGGCCGAGGCCCGCGAGATTCTGGCCGCGATGGAAGATGCCAAAGCCCGCGGCGAAGGTGCGACCGTCTACAAGGGCCGTCTGGTTGATATCGCGTCGATCAAACAGGCCGAAGTGATCGTGCGCCAGTCCGAGATGATCGCGGGCTGATCGCTTAGGCAAAACCGCTACCGTGTTCCGGCGCGGTGGCGGTGGATTTGGATATTTTTAGCAAGAAGAAACCAAAGGGGCGTCAGCCCCGTTCATCCTTGGGTGAGCCCATCACGACAAAGGATGTGATGGAGTTCACCTGCGGCAGGGTGCCCAGCACATCGGTATGAAAGCGTTTATAGGCGGCCAGATCGGCGGCTTCGATCCGCAGCAGATATTCGACATTGCCGGTAATGTTATGACATTCGCGTACTTCGGGCGCGCGGGCGATGGATTTCTCGAAGGCTTCCTGTGCGGCTTTTGTATGCGCGTTCAGGCCAACCGTGATATAAGCGGTAAAACCCACACCCATCGCGCCGGGATCAAGAATCGCGCGGTAGCCACGGATCACCCCGCGCCGTTCAAGATCCTGCACCCGGCGCAGACAGGCCGAGGGTGACAGGCCGACGCGGTCAGCAAGGTCTGTATTGCTGATGCGACCATTGCGCGAAAGCTCTCGCAATATATGGGCGTTTATTTTATCTGAATCCAACATTTGTTGCTATCTTATGCTGATATACGCTTAAAAAGCAACCAAATTGCGCGCAGCTTCGCATAGTGTTGCGCCATGACTTCTGATGTTCTTATGGCGCTGGCCGCTTTTGCCCTTGTCTCATCGATCACGCCGGGGCCGAATAACCTGATGCTGATGGCGTCAGGGGCGAATTTCGGGTTTCGCCGGACGGTGCCGCATATGCTGGGAATCGGTATCGGGTTCGGGGTGATGATCATTCTGGTCGGTCTTGGGCTGGTGCGTGTCTTTGATGCGTTTCCGGTGACGCATCTGATCCTCACGGTTGTCGGTATCGGCTATCTGCTGTTGCTGGCGTGGAAGATCGCGCATGCATCGGCCCCGGATGCCGCCCGCGCCGGGGCGCGCCCCTTTACATTTATACAGGCGGCGCTTTTCCAATGGGTGAACCCGAAAGCCTGGCAAATGGCGCTGACGGCGATCACGCTTTATGCGCCGGATCGTTCAGCCGGAGCGATTGTCTGGGTGGGGCTGGTCTTTGCGTTGATCAACCTGCCTTCGGTCAGCACATGGACGGTGCTGGGCCAGCAGATGCGGCGTGTGCTGTCCAGCCCGGCGCGGTTGCGGGCCTTTAACTGGAGCATGGCGGCACTGCTTGTGGCGTCACTGGGGCCGGTCATGCTGCCGCTGCTGCGCACCTGGGCTTGAACGGTGGTCTGAACGATCCCGTTGCATCCGGCGCCGGACGGGGCCATATACCTCACGTTTACAGGCGGAGTGCGCGGATGACCAACTATCTCGATTTCGAACGCCCCCTTGCCGAGATTGAAGGCAAGGCCGAGGAATTGCGCGCTATGGCGCGGCAGAGTACTGAAATGGATATCGAGGCCGAGGCGGCGGCGCTGGACAAGAAAGCATCGGATTTGCTTGTCTCGCTTTACAAGGACCTGTCACCCTGGCGCAAATGTCAGGTGGCGCGGCATCCTGACCGCCCCCATTGCAAGGATTACATCGAGGCGTTGTTCACCGAATATACGCCACTGGCGGGTGATCGCAATTTCGCCGATGACCACGCCGTGATGGGCGGGCTGGCGCGGTTCAATGATATGCCTGTGATGGTGATCGGTCATGAAAAGGGCAATGACACCAAAAGCCGGATCGAACGGAATTTCGGCATGGCGCGCCCCGAAGGTTACCGCAAGGCGATCCGCCTGATGGATATGGCGCATCGCTTTGGTCTGCCGGTGATCACGCTGGTCGATACGCCCGGCGCCTATCCGGGCAAGGGCGCGGAGGAGCGTGGCCAGTCCGAGGCGATTGCGCGGTCAACCGAGAAATGCCTGCAGATCGGCGTGCCGCTGATCAGCGTCATCATCGGTGAGGGCGGATCGGGCGGCGCGGTGGCTTTTGCCACGGCGAATCGTGTCGCGATGCTGGAACATTCGGTCTATTCGGTGATCAGCCCCGAAGGCTGTGCCTCCATCCTTTGGAAGGACGCCGAGAAAATGCGAGAGGCCGCAGAGGCGCTGCGTCTGACGGCGCAGGATCTGAAAAAGCTTGGCGTGGCGGATCGCGTGATCCCCGAGCCGGTGGGCGGCGCGCATCGGGATGCGCATCAATCCATTCAGGCTGTAGGCGAGGCGATTGCCGCGATGCTGGCAGAACTAACCGACCTCAACGGCAAAAAGCTGGTCGAGGACCGGCGGCGCAAATATCTCGAAATGGGGCGCAAAGGGCTGGCGGCCTGATGCAGGTCAACTGGCCAGCATCTTTAACCCCTGCGTCACGTCAGAGCGGACGGCAAGCCGCAACCCCGGCTCATCCCCGGCTTTCAGTGCGGCGATGATGAGCCTGTGATAATGCGGCGGATCCTTGCGCTTGAGGCGTACATAGAGCGCACGCATGGTCGGGCCCATCTGCAGCCAGACGGTTTCAGCCATCGCCAGCATCGCCGGGGCCTGTGCCCGCAGGTATAGCGTGCGGTGAAATTCCAGATTGGTGCGGATATAGGCGACTGCATCCTGTCGCATGGCGGCATCGCCAACGGCGGCGTTGATTGTTTGCAACCGTTCAATCAGGGCCATATGCGCGCGCGGCAGGGCGCGGCTGGCCAGTTCCACCTCGATCAGGGATCGCAAGGCGGCCAGTTCCTCGATCCGCTCGTTGCTGAGTTCCGGCGTTGAGACGCGGCCCGAGGAGGACAGTGTCAGCGCCCCTTCGGCGACCAGGCGGCGCACGGATTCCCGTGCCGGTGTCATTGACACGCCATATTCCTTGCCGATCCCGCGCAAGGTCAAGGCCTGACCGGGGGCAATGTCACCATGCATGATCCGGCTGCGCA
>JBLRWJ010000083.1:0-3436 GCA_047921315.1 Rhodobacterales bacterium
GGCTAGGACAGGGTCCAGCAAAAAAAGGATGTGAATCATGGCCCATGACGGACAATATATTCCAATGACTCCTGAGGTGATTCTGCATGATCTGCTGCGCCTGACCGGCGCGGCGCTGCAACCTGTCGACGCCCTGTTCGACATGGCCAAAGCCCGCGTGCGCGATCGGGTCAGCACGGGCGGCAAGGTATCGGGCGCATTGCTGGAGGCCGAACAGACCGCAGCACATGGGCTTGCATGGCTGGCAACATATGTCGAATCCCTGCGGCAGATGCAGAAATGGGCCGAAGGGCTGGAGGCGCAGGGCAAGTTTGGTGAGGTTGAGCAACTGATCCAGCAAATCGCCTTCGGGGAATACCTCTGGCAGATCCATGGCGGCATCCAGATGAATCAGGGCGAGATTGTGCGCCTGCAGGATCTGGGCCTGTCCCAGGACGACATGCGCGGCCTGATGACCCCCGCCGTGATGACCCTGACCCAAGGCGGCAACACGCAGGCCGCCCGCTCCCGTCTGGTTGAGCTGATGCAGGAACAAGCGGCCAACGTGACCGTCGGTGCATCCGGTCTGGATGAAGAGCTTGAGATGATCCGCGAGCAGTTCCGCCGCTTCGCCATCGAAAAGGTCGAACCTTTCGCCCATGAATGGCATCTCAAGGATGAACTGATCCCGATGGAGATCATTACCGAACTGGCCGAAATGGGCGTGTTCGGCCTGACCATCCCCGAGGAATATGGCGGGTTCGGCCTGTCCAAGGCGTCGATGGCGGTTGTGTCCGAAGAACTGTCGCGCGGCTATATCGGTGTCGGCAGTCTTGGCACCCGTTCCGAAATTGCGGCGGAACTGATCCTGTGCGGTGGCACCGAAGAGCAAAAGCAGAAATGGCTCCCCGGTATTGCCAGCGCCGAAATTCTGCCCACAGCCGTCTTTACAGAACCGAACACCGGCTCGGATCTGGGCAGCTTGCGCACCCGCGCTGTCAAGGATGGGGATGATTACCGTATCACCGGCAACAAAACATGGATCACCCACGCCGCGCGCACCCATGTGATGACAATGCTGGCGCGCACCGATCCCGGCAGCACCGATCATCGCGGCCTGTCGATGTTCCTTGCCGAAAAGACCCCCGGCACAGATGCGGCCCCCTTCCCGACCGAAGGCATGACCGGCGGCGAGATCGAGGTTCTGGGCTATCGCGGTATGAAAGAATACGAACTGGCCTTCGACAATTTCCATGTCAAAGGCGAGAACCTGCTGGGCGGGGAAGAGGGTAAAGGCTTCAAACAATTGATGCAAACCTTTGAATCCGCCCGTATCCAGACTGCCGCCCGCGCTGTTGGCGTGGCGCAAGCCGCGCTGGACATCTCGATGCAATATGCGATTGACCGCAAGCAGTTCGGCAAGGCGCTGATCAATTTCCCCCGCGTGTCCGGCAAGCTGGCGATGATGGCGGTCGAGATCATGGTGGCGCGGCAGCTCACCTATTTCTCGGCCTTCGAGAAAGACAACGAGAGGCGTTGCGATCTGGAGGCAGGCATGGCGAAATTGCTGGGCGCGCGCGTGGCATGGACGGCGGCGGATAACGGCCTGCAAATCCATGGCGGCAACGGCTTTGCACTGGAATATAAGATCAGCCGCATCCTGTGTGATGCCCGTATCCTCAACATCTTTGAAGGTGCCGCGGAAATTCAGGCACAGGTCATCGCGCGCCGCCTGCTCGATTGACGCGCCGCGCATAATCAACACGCCCAAGCCCCGCAGCATCGTTCTGCGGGGCTTTTTTTGCGCCCGCCTTTCATTGTTCCTTAAATACTCAAAGCACCGCCAGCCCTTGCCGGGCGCTTGGCTTATGTGGCACTGTCAATCAAATCACGCGCAATCGGAAAGTCCTGATCATGACCAAACCTTGCATTATCTGCGTTGCCATCACCGGCTCGGTCCCCACCAAGGCGGACAATCCCGCAGTGCCGATCACGGTGGCCGAACAGGTGGAAAGCACGCAAGAAGCGTTCGAGGCAGGGGCCACGATCTGTCACGCGCATGTGCGCAACGATGATGGCACGCCCTCTTCTGATCCTGAAAAGTTTGCGCGCCTCAAGGAAGGGCTCGAGAAACATTGCCCCGGCATGATCATCCAGTTTTCTACCGGCGGGCGGTCTGGCGCGGGTCAGACACGGGGCGGGATGCTGCCCTTGCGGCCTGATATGGCCTCGCTCTCGGTCGGGTCCAACAATTTCCCCACCCGCGTCTATGAGAACCCGCCGGATCTGGTGGATTGGCTGGCGGCTGAAATGGTCAAATACGAGGTCAAGCCCGAGATCGAGTGTTTTGACCTCAGTCATATCCATCAGGCGGCGAAAATGGCCAAGGACGGGCGCATTCCCGGCCCGCTTTATGTGCAATTCGTGATGGGCGTCAAAAACGCGATGCCCGTGGATCGAGACACCTTCGATTTCTACATCAAAACGGTGGAACGTCTGCTCCCCGATGCCGAATGGTGCGCCGCCGGGATCGGTCCGGGGCAGATCGTGCTGAATGAATGGGTTGTCGCAGCCGGTGGCCATGCCCGCGCCGGACTGGAGGATAACATCCGGCTGGATCGGGACAGGCTGGCCCCCTCCAACGCGGCCTTGATCCGCCGTGTCACTGACCTGTGCGAGAAATATGAACGCCCTGTCGCCACCACAGCACAGGCGCGCGAAATTCTGGGTTTGCGCGCGGCTTGATGCAATAAAATTGCGCGTCTCAGCGATTGGCGCGCAATTCGTCCAGCATCAACAGCGCAGCGGTAGTGGGTGTGACGCGCCCTTGTGCCACCTCTTTGCCCAAGGTTTGCATCCGCGCCCGCACCTCTGGCGCGTCCAGTTGCGCCAACAGACCGTGCCGCACCTCTTGGCCAAACCAATATTCTGCCTGTCCGGCGCGGCGCGCTGCGAAATGCCCATGCGCGCGCCGCCATTCGATCAATGCCTGCATTTCGGACCATGCCACCTCTAGCCCTTCGACCTGCAGGGCGGATACGGTCATCGCCTTGGGATAGCCTTCGGGGTCTTGCGGGCGTTTGCGCAACAGGCGCAGCGCGCCGGCATAATCCGCACAAGTCCGCTGCGCTGCTGGTTTGAGATCACCATCGGCCTTGTTTACAAGGATCAGATCAGCCATTTCCATGATCCCGCGCTTGACGCCTTGCAACTCGTCCCCGCCGGCAGGGGCCAGCAGCAACAAAAACAAATCGGACATTTCGGCAACCACGGTTTCGGATTGGCCCACGCCCACCGTTTCGATCAGCACCACATCAAAGCCCGCCGCCTCGCACAGCGCCACCGCTTCACGCGTGCGCCGCGCCACGCCGCCCAGATGCGATTGCGCCGGCGACGGACGGATAAAGGCATTGGGTTCCCGGCTCAGATATTCCATCCGGGTTTTGTCACCAAGGAT
>JBLRWJ010000083.1:3536-12440 GCA_047921315.1 Rhodobacterales bacterium
GATGCGCTGCGCGATGACCTGATCCTGCTGGCCATGTCCGCCACGCTGGATGCAGAGCCTGTTGCAGCCCTGATGGGAGATGCGGTGCCGGTGATCACATCCCAAGGGCGCAGCTATCCTGTTGATCTGCGATGGCTGGACAGCCCCCTGCCCAAAACCACCCGGCTGGAGGATGCCTGCGCCGATCTGGTGCAACATGCCGTGGCACAAACCAGCGGCGGCGTATTGGTATTCCTGCCCGGCGAGGGCGAGATCCGCCGCGTTGAGGCACTGTTGGCCAAACGCCTGCCCAGCGGCTGCGCCATCCGCCCGCTGTTCGGCGCGATGGATTTTGCCGCCCAGCGCGCCGCAATCGCCCCCGTGGCACAGGGTGAGGCGCGCAAGATCGTGCTGGCCACCTCCATCGCGGAAACCTCGTTGACGATCGAGGATATTCGCGTTGTCGTCGATGCCGGCCGCGCGCGCCGGGCACGGTTCGATCCCGGATCAGGCATGTCGCGGCTGGTGACAGACCGCGTCACACGGGCCGAGGCAACGCAACGCGCAGGCCGCGGAGGCCGGGTGGCACCGGGCCACTGTTACCGGCTCTGGACCAAGGGCGAAGAGGGCGCGCTTGCACCCTATCCCCCGGCCGAGATCGAAGCGGCGGATCTGTCAGCACTGGCACTGGAACTGGCGCTTTGGGGTGCCACGCCGGATCAACTGGCCTTTCTGACCCCGCCAAACTCCGGCAGCTATGCCGAGGCGCAAGCCCTGCTGCGGATGCTGGGCGCGCTGGACAGCAATAACCGGATCACCACGCATGGCCGCGCCCTTGCCGCCCTGCCATTGCACCCCCGTCTGGCGCATATGCTGGCCGTGGCGGGCACACAGGCCGCCCCTTTGGCGGCGCTGCTGGCAGATCGTGACCCGCTGCCGCGCGCCGCCCCGGTTGACCTGACCCTGCGCATCGAGGCGATCACCGATCTGCGCCGCTACACCGATACCCGCCCGCATCCCGCCAATCGCGCGACGGTAGAGCGGATCAAGGCCGAGGGCAAACGCCTTGCCAAACACGCGGCAACCGGCACACCGGACCGGCTGAGCATTGCCGAGATGGCCGCGCTTGCCTATCCTGATCGTATCGGTCAGCGGCGCAAGGGTGATGCCGCAAGGTTCGTGCTGTCAGGCGGCAAAGGGGCCATCCTCGATGATCATGATCCGCTGGCATCGGCCCGTCTGATCGTGGCAACCGATCTGGATGGCAACCCGCGCGAGGCGCGGATCAGGCAGGCCACCGCCATTTCTGAAAGCGCGCTGCGCAGCCTTTTTGCCGATCAGATCGGGTGGATCGACATCTGCCAATGGTCGCGCCGTGACCGCCGCGTGATAGCGCGCAAACAGGAACGGCTGGGCGCTGTCACGCTGGATGACCGCATCTGGTCAGATGCGCCCGCAGACCGTATCGCCCGCGCCATGCTGGACGGGGTGCGCGATCTGGGGCTTGCGCCTTCGGCGGCGGCGCAGCGGTTTCGCGCACAGGTGGCCCTTGCGCGCAAGGGCGGGCTTGATCTGCCGGATATGTCGGATGCAGCCCTGATGGCCAACCTTGAGGCGTGGTTGCTGCCACATCTGTCAGGCGTCAGGAGCGCCGCTGACTGGAAAGCCTTTGATCTGCTGGCCCCACTGCGCGCCATGCTGGATTGGGGTGCGCAGCAGGCGCTGGACCGGGCTGTGCCCGCGCATTTCACCACGCCGCTGGGCCGCCGCATCCCCATCGATTATAGCGGAGAGACCCCCGCAATCGAACTGCGCCTGCAGGAAATGTTCGGCCAGACCAGCCACCCCACCGTCGCAGGCCAGCCGCTGCGCGTGACGCTTTTGTCACCGGGGCACCGCCCTGTGCAGGTGACAATGGATATTCCCGGCTTTTGGGATAGCTCCTACGCCGATGTGCGCCGCGATATGCGCGGGCGCTATCCGCGCCACCCATGGCCCGAAAACCCGCGAGAGGCTGATCCGACCCTGCGCGCCAAACCGCGCGGCACCTGATATTGCACGATTGATTCGCATAACTTTTGCGTTTTCCTGAAAAAAGGACTATAAACGAAACTCAACGAAAAAACCGGCCCCAAGCCGGTGCAGCGCAGGAACCAACACATGATGAACCAACTCAAGTCCGCATGGACCGATATGGTCCAACCCTTGTTGATGCGCCCCAAACGGTTGCAGGTCGCGGCGCTGTGCCTGCGTGGCGCAGGCCCCGCCCGCGAAGTGCTGCTGATCACCTCGCGCGACACGGGCCGCTGGATCTTGCCCAAGGGCTGGCCGATTGACGGGCTGACAGCACCGGGTGCAGCATTGCAGGAAGCATGGGAAGAAGCGGGCGTAACCTCTGGCACGATCACACAAACGCCGCTGGGCAGCTATGACTATGACAAACGTCTGGATGGCGGAGTGCCTGTGGCAGTCGATGTCAAGGTCTATACCGTGGAAGATGTCCAGCTGACAGACACCTATCCCGAGGCCGGGGAACGCACCCGCCGCTGGATGTCCCCCGCCGAGGCCGCCACCCTTGTGGATGAGCCGGGGCTGCGTGAGATACTGCGACATTTGTAACAGAAAAATCACAATTTTATGACAGTCGGCTTGAAGCATCGACCGATCCCCTCTAGGGGCGGGGCAAGAATGCACTGGCCCGTCGGAACAGGCGTGGCCCCTGTCAGAGGCCCCTGTAAATGTCAGAGACTGGCAAAAGCTGGACCACGCTGGACAAAGACCTGAACCGCATCTCGCGGGTGGAACATGCCACGGCCTATGTGTCCCGCCCGCTTGTGGCGCCGGGGATCGCGCTGGCCTTTATCGTCAGTGCAGGTCTGGCGGCGGCCCTGCTGATGGGCACGGCAAACCTGAACCTTGTTGTCGTCGCAGCGGCAATCTTTGGCGCTTATATGGCGCTGAATATCGGGGCCAATGACGTTGCCAACAATATGGGGCCTGCGGTTGGCGCAAATGCGCTGACCATGGGCGGGGCGATCCTCATCGCCGCCATTTTCGAAAGCGCGGGTGCCTTGCTGGCGGGCGGTGACGTTGTCTCGACCATCTCGCGCGGGATCATCGACCCTGCGGGCATCGCCGATCCGCGCATCTTTATCTGGGCCATGATGGCAGCGCTGATCTCATCCGCGCTCTGGGTCAATCTTGCGACATGGATCGGCGCGCCTGTCTCGACCACGCATTCGGTGGTCGGCGGCGTGATGGGGGCGGGGATTGCCGCAGCGGGGTTCGCGGCTGTCAACTGGCCCAGCATGGGCGCAATCGCGGCAAGCTGGGTGATCTCCCCCGTTTTGGGCGGCGCAATCGCCGCCGCTTTTCTGGCCCTGATCAAGAACCGGATCATCTATCAAAAAGACAAGATCGCCGCGGCACGGATCTGGGTGCCGATCCTGCTGGGGATCATGGCCGGGGCATTCGGCACCTATCTTGCCCTCAAGGGCCTCAACCGCATCATCAAGATCGACATGGGCACCGCCTTGCTGTTCGGCTTGGGGGCAGGGCTCTTGTGCTACATGCTATGCGTCCCGCTGATCCGGCGACAGTCTGCCGGGATGGAGAACCGTAACAAATCGCTCAAAGCCCTGTTTGGTCTGCCACTGGTCTTTTCCGCGGCCCTCCTGTCCTTTGCCCATGGTGCCAATGATGTGGCTAACGCGGTCGGACCGCTCGCCGCGATTGTCCATGCGATAGAGGATGGCGGCGCGTCGGACCGCGTCACTATCCCGACATGGGTCATGGTGATCGGCGCCTTCGGTATCTCCTTCGGGCTTTTTCTGTTTGGCCCGAAACTGATTCGCATGGTGGGAAGCCAGATTACCAAACTCAACCCGATGCGCGCCTATTGCGTTTCACTATCCGCCGCCATCACCGTGATCATGGCAAGCTGGCTGGGCCTTCCGGTCAGTTCGACCCATATCGCTGTGGGCGCGGTGTTCGGCGTTGGCTTTTTCCGCGAATGGGATCATGATCGCCGCGTCCGAAACGGCACCCATGTCCCCCCCGAGGCAAAACGAATCGCCCCCGAAGAACGCCGCCGCCGCAAACTGGTAAGACGCTCGCATTTCATGACAATCATCGCCGCCTGGGTCGTCACCGTCCCGGCCGCCGCCCTGCTGTCTGGTGGAATATTCCTTGTCCTGTCGCTGATTGAAACCTGAAACCATAGCAAGACAGCATGGCGGCAGGTTTCTTTTTGCCAAAAATATCCCGGGGGAACGGTCAACGCAGTTGATCGTGGGGGCTGGCCCCCTATCCCTTAGTGCGCGTCACCCACGCTCATACACCCAGACACCAGCGCAAGATCGCCTTTTGCGCATGCAGGCGGTTCTCAGCCTCATCGAAGATCACCGATTGCGGGCCATCCATCACGGCGCTGGTCGCCTCGTCATCGCGATGCGCGGGCAGGCAATGCATGAACAATGCATCAGGCTTGGCCTGTGCCATCAGGGCTTCATTCACCTGATAGGCGCGCAACTGGTTGTGGCGCCGTTCGCGTGCGGATTGCGGATCATGCATGCTGACCCATGTATCGGTCACCACCAGATCAGCGCCGATGACGGCCTTGTGCGGATCGCGCTCGATCGTAATAGTGACACCTTTCGCCCGCGCCTCATCGATAAAGACCTTCTCGGGGTCAAGCGGGGGGGGGCCGGTAAACACCAGATCGAACCCGAATTGCCCCGCCGCCTGTGCGAAACTGGCAAAGACATTGTTGCCATCCCCCGACCAGACCACCTTGCGCCCCTTGATCGGGCCGCGGTGTTCCTCGAATGTCATGATATCTGCCATGATCTGGCAAGGGTGGGTGCGGTTGGTCAACCCGTTGATCACCGGCACGCTGGCATGTTCAGCCATTTCCAGCAGCGTGGCCTCCTCGAATGTGCGGATCATGATCATATCGACATAGCGCGACAACACGCGCGCCGTATCCGCGATGGTTTCACCATGGCCCAGCTGCATCTCGGCCCCCGAGAGCAGCATGGTTTGCCCGCCCAACTGGCGCACCCCCACATCATAGGACACGCGGGTCCGGGTGGAGGGTTTTTCGAAAATCAGCGCAACCATCTGTCCGGCCAGGGGCTGTTCATCGTCAGCCATCCCTTTTGGCCGTGCGGCGCGGGCGTCTTTCATGGCGCGGGCGTGATCAATCATATGCCGCAGATCAGCGGGGGCGGTTTTGTTGATGTCGAGAAAATGTGGCATGGTACTCTTATCTTGAAGCCGGGCGCGCGGGGGGCCAGCCCCCCAGGTTCAACTGCGTTGAACACCCCCCGGGATATTGATGGCAAAAAGAAACTCAGGCGCGTTGAGCCTCCAACGAGGCGGCGGCGCGGTCCAGACGGTGTATCGCCTCGGCGATATCCTCCTCCGAGATGTTCAGCGGCGGCAAGAGGCGGATGACATTATCGCCCGCAGGAACGGTGATCACCTGTTCACGATACCCGGCGGCGACCACATCAAGGTTTGATACCTTGCATTTCAGGCCCAGCATCATGCCCGAACCGCGCAGGCTTTCGAATACATCGGGATGGGTGGCAATCAGGCCTTCGAGTTTCTGCCGCAGGGTGGCAGAGCGGCTGCGCACCCCTGCAAGGAATGTCGGGTCGGTCACGATCTCCATTACCGCAGAGCCGACCGCGCAAGCCAGCGGGTTGCCCCCATAGGTGGAGCCATGGGTGCCGGCGGTCATGCCCGAGGCGGCATTTTCGCTGGCCAGCACCGCGCCAAGCGGGAAGCCGCCACCGATGCCCTTGGCCACCATCATGATGTCGGGGGTGATCCCTGCCCATTCATGCGCGAACAAACGCCCGGTCCGGCCCATGCCGCATTGCACCTCATCAAGGATCAGCAGCGTTCCGGTCCGGTCGCACAGATCGCGCAAGCCTTTCAGGCAGTGATCAGGCAGCGGGCGGATGCCGCCCTCGCCCTGAATGGGTTCGATCAGGATAGCGGCTGTCTGGTCGGTGACCGCCGCTTGCAATGCGTCATGGTCGCCCCAGTCCAGATGGACAAAACCGGGCAGTAGCGGCCCGAAGCCTTTGGTCATCTTTTCTGATCCCGCAGCGGCAATGCCTGCAGAAGAGCGGCCATGAAACGAGCCGTGAAAAGCGATGATATCCGTCCGGGCGGGCTGGCCTTTGTCATACCAGTATTTGCGGGCCATCTTGATGGCCAGTTCGCAGCTTTCCGTGCCGGAATTGGTGAAAAACACGGTATCGGCAAAGGTGGCCGCAACCAGACGGTCTGCCAGTTCCTGCTGTTGCGGGATCCGGTAAAGGTTGGACACATGCCACAGTTTGCCCGCCTGATCGGTCAGCGTCTTGACCAGCGCCGGATGCGCATGGCCCAACGCGTTCACAGCGATCCCTGCGCCCAGATCGAGAAAGCGTCGTCCATCGGCCTCGATCAGCCAGCTGCCTTCGCCTTTGACAAATTCAAGGGCGGCGCGGTTATAGGTTGGCAAAATGGACGGGATCATGGTGATCTTCCTTATCTGGCAAGGCTCTGTGAGTGCAACAGCCGGGGCCTCAAGTCAATAATCTCGACACAAAGGCACCCTATGGCGCAACATTTGGCAGGTTTGCACCCGTGACGGGCGGTTTTCTGGAAAGAAAGCGCTTAGGCGCTGGAAACAAAGGCGGCGGGACGTCAGGCGCGGATGCGTCGGCGTCGGAGCGGTGTGAAAAGGCTGCGGCTTTTGTTCATGCCAAAAGCTTACGACCAATCGCGGCAAAGGCCAAGCCCGAATTGCGGCATGGCCCTTTGACTGTGTCTTGCGGATGCCACCCCGCGGGTCAGACCTTCAGGCGGTACCCTGTGCGGAACATCCACCATGCCAGCAGGGTCACCGCCAGCGTTGTGGCGCTGCACACCACCAGCCCCAGCCAGGGCGAGCTGTCAGAGACACCCAGAACGCTGAAGCGCACACCGTCGATCAGGTAGAACACCGGATTGATATGTGTGATTTCATACAGCACCGGCGGCAGGGCCGCGACCGAGTAGAACGTGCCGGAAAGAAAGGCCAGCGGTGTCACGATGAAATTGGTGATGGCGGCGATCTGGTCAAATTTGTTGGCAAACACGCCCGCCACGATGCCGACAGCCCCCATCATCGCCGATCCAAGCAGCACAAAAACCAGCGCCCAGAGCGGATGCGCCACCGGAATGCCCAGCACCAGCAGGATACCAAGGCCGATCGCAACAGCCACCAGCAGGCCGCGCACGATTCCGCCTGCCAGATAGCCCAGCACCAGCTCTCCGGCGGATAGCGGCGGCATCAGCGTATCGACGATATTGCCCTGCACCTTCGAAATAACAATGGACGATGATGTATTGGCAAAAGCGTTCTGGATCACCGTCATGGTCAGGATACCGGGGGCGATGAACGCGGTGAAGGACACGCCCATCACATCGCCGCGTGCAGGGCCGATGGCGATGCTGAAGATCACCAGAAACAGCGCCGCCGTCACCAGCGGGGCCAGCAAGGTCTGTGTCCAGACCGAAACAAAGCGCATCACCTCGCGCATCGCCAGTGTATAAAGGCCCAGCCAGTTGACACGCCCGAAACGGCGGCTTCCCATGTCAAGTGTTTGACGCATGATGGCTTCTCCTGCTGCGTTGATGATCTGCCCTGCGGCTATGGTGCCCGTGACAGACCTGCCGCCAAGACACGTTGAGCGAGATTTGATTCGATCTCTTGTAACTCGGCACTGGTTGTTTAGAATAGGAGGCTCAGAGATGACAGGGCGGCCCCGACGAATGCGGGCCGCCTTTTAGGTAAGGAAAGACCATGTCCTGGACCGATGAGCGCGTCGAGTTGCTGAAGAAAATGTGGGGCGAGGGCCAGTCGGCCAGCCAGATCGCCAAAGAGCTTGGCGGCGTGACGCGCAATGCCGTGATCGGCAAGGTGCATCGGCTGGGCCTGTCAAACCGTGCAGGGGCGGCCCCGGCGGCAGCGCCTGCGGCGGCTGCGGCGGCCAAGCCTGAGGCCAAGGCAAAGCCTGCGGTCAAACCTGCCGAGGTCAAGGCGCGCCCTGCCCCGGCCAAACCTGCACCGCGCATTGTTCCGGATGATACCGCCGCTGTAGAGGAAGATGAAGTCGAGGTTGAGGCAGAGACCCGCCCCGTGGTTGTGCCACATGTGCGCAAGGCGATCATTCCCGCAGGCCAGCCGCTGCCACCGCAACCCTCGGCAAACGAGATCAGCCCCGAAGCCTTGGCCAAAGTGTCCGAGATCGAGAAAAAGGCGCGCCGCCTGACGCTGATGGAGTTGACCGAGCGGACCTGTAAATGGCCCGTGGGTGACCCCGCGACAGAGAATTTCTGGTTCTGTGGTCTGCCCACGCAAGCGGGCAAACCCTATTGCGAGGCCCATGTGGGTGTTGCGTTCCAGCCAATGTCCTCGCGGCGTGATCGCAAGCGGTAAAGCGGAATGTCCCATCTTGGGACATTTTCTTTTTTCAAAGGGTTGGCGGTTCGCTTTGCGGGACGAAGCGGCTATTCAGGTCTGCCCCTGCGCGGAACAAGGCGCAACGCGCCGCCGCGCATCGCCGGGCCGCCCACCTACACATCCCACTGGCACGGCGATTTGGCTGATGCAAGCGCAGGTCTGTAGGTCAGGCGGATTTGGCGGGCATAAATTGCCATACTGACAAGGTGGCCCCGCGGCCCAACGCTGCGCGGGACTTTGCGGCTATTGAAGCGTGGCATCCCGCCCGGAACAGCCGCGCAGCGGCCCGGGCATCGCACGGCCGCCCCCCGGCCGGGCGATTGGCTGCCGTAAGTGCCACGGCGGAAGGCTGGATGTTGCTGCACGATAAACTGCCAGATTGATCCGTGGGATCGCCCAACCGCGGCCCTGCGATCCCC
>JBLRWJ010000084.1:0-12312 GCA_047921315.1 Rhodobacterales bacterium
CATCTGGGCGGGCATGATCTGATGTCGAACGCGCATCATTTGCGCGGCTCGGCGGTGTGGATCAACTTCCCCCGCGTGAATTGCGAAACGTGGCATCATCAGAATGTGGTGCTGATGGGCGATGCGGCGGCAACGGCGCATTTTTCCATCGGCTCCGGCTCGCGGCTGGCGCTGGACAGCGCGATCGCGCTGGCGACCTATCTGGATACGGAGCCAACGCTGGAACGGGCTTTCGTCAAATATCAGGACGAGCGGCGGCTGGATGTGCTGCGCCTGCAATCGGCGGCGCGCAACTCGCTTGAGTGGTTCGAGGAGGTAGAGCGCTATCTGGATCTTGATCCGGTGCAGTTCAACTATTCCCTGCTGACGCGCAGCCAGCGGATTTCCCACGAAAACCTGCGCCTGCGTGATCCCGCATGGCTGGCATCGGCGGAACGCTGGTTCCAGAACCAAGCGGGCGTGCCGGATGATGCGCCCCTGCGTGCGCCGATGTTCGCGCCGTTCCGGTTGCGGGATATGGCATTGTCCAACCGCATCGTCGTGTCACCGATGGCGCAATATAAGGCGGTGGATGGTTGCCCGACCGATTGGCATTTCGTGCATTACGCCGAACGCGCCAAGGGCGGGGCGGGGCTGGTTTACACTGAAATGACATGCGTATCGCCAGAGGGGCGGATCACGCCGGGCTGTCCGGGGCTGTATGCGCCCGCGCATGAAGCGGCGTGGCGGCGGCTGGTGGATTTCACCCATGCCGAGACTGCGGCCAAGATCTGCTGTCAGATCGGCCATTCGGGGCGCAAGGGATCAACGCAGCTTGGCTGGGAAAAGATGGATGCCCCCTTGGCGGCAGGGAATTGGGAGGTGATGTCAGCCTCGGCCATTCCATGGTCAAAGGATAACGCTGTGCCGCGCGAGATGAGCCGGGCGGATATGGACCGTGTGACGGCTGAATTTGTGGCCGCCACCGAGATGGCGGATCGTGCGGGTTTCGATATGGTCGAACTGCATGCAGCACACGGCTATCTGGTGTCGTCCTTCATCTCGCCCTTGTCGAACAGGCGGACGGATGAATACGGCGGCAGCCTGACAAACCGGATGCGCTGGCCGCTGGAGGTATTTGCTGCGATGCGCGCGGTCTGGCCTGCGGGCAAGCCGATGGCGGTGCGCATTTCCGCCAATGACTGGGCGGGCGATGATGGCGTGACACCAGCGGAAGCGGTGGAGATTGCGCGGATGTTCCACGCGTCAGGTGCCGATATCATCGATGTGTCGGCGGGCCAGACCTCGACGGAAAGTAGGCCCGTCTATGGCCGCATGTTCCAGACGCCGTTCAGTGACCGTATCCGCAACGAGGCGGGGCTGGCAACGATGGCGGTGGGCAATATCTATGAGGCGGATCACGTCAATTCGATCCTGATGGCGGGGCGCGCCGATCTGGTCTGTCTGGCGCGCCCGCATCTGGCCGATCCCTATTGGACGCTGCATGCAGGCACCGCAATCGGAGACCGCCACGCAAGCTGGCCACTGCCCTATATCGCGGGGCGCGATCAGGCATGGCGGCTGGCCGAGCGTGACGCGGAACAGGTGGGCAAGGTATGAGGCGGGTTCTGGTCACGGGCGGCGGATCAGGCATCGGGCGCGCTGTGGCGCGGGCTTTCGCGGCGGCGGGCGACCGCGTGACGATCACCGGACGGCGGCTAAAGGCGTTGCAGGAGACCGCAGAGGGCTATGACATGGCGTGCCGCACCGCCGATGTGACGGATGAGGCGCAGGTGCAGGCGCTGTTCGATACGCCCTATGATGTGGTGATCGCCAATGCGGGCGGCGGGGTGGCGGGCAAGCTGCGCGGCGTCACGCTGGATAGCTGGAACGCCACGCTGGCGGTGAACCTGACCGGCACGTTTCTGGTGTTCCGCGCGGCTTTGGACGGGATGACGGATGGCGGGCGGCTGATCGCCATGGCCTCGACCGCCAGCCTTAAGGGCGGGGCCACGATCCCGGCCTATGCGGCGGCAAAACATGGCGTGCTGGGGCTGGTCCGGTCTGTGGCGCAGGATGTGGCCAGAAAAGGTATCACCTGCAACGCGGTCTGCCCCGGTTTCGTAGAGACCGATCTGGCGGAGGCGGCGATCAGCTCTGTCTCCAAACGGTTCGATCTGGACCGCGCGGCGGCATTGGCGCAGGTTGTCAGCGATAACCCGATGGGCCGCCTGATCGCACCGGATGAGGTGGTGGCGGCGGTGATGTTTCTGGCCTCGCCCGCCGCATCCATGGTCAACGGGCACGCGCTGTCGGTCTCGGGGGGCGAGATATGAACCGCAAACCCGATATCCGGCTGGCCGAGCAGGGATCAAAGCAGCGGCTACGGCTATGGCTGCGGCTGCTGGCCGTGACCCGCAAGATCGAGGCGGAATTGCGCGACCGGATGCGCACCGAATTTGACAGCACCCTGCCGCGCTTTGACGTGCTGGCCGCACTCAGCCGCCATGAACAGGGGTTGCGGATGTCGGCGCTGTCAGGCGTGCTGCGGGTGTCGAACGGCAATGTCACGGGGATTGTGGACCGGCTGGCCGAGGACGGGCTGGTCGTGCGCGTGCCCGTGGCGGGCGACCGGCGCGCGATGCTGGTGCGGCTGACAGCCAAGGGCGCGCAGGTGTTCGCGCGCCAAGCCGCCGAACATGAGGCGTGGATTGACGCGATGCTGGCCGAACTCAGCCCCGATGAGGCGCGCAGCTATGCCGCGCGGCTCAGGACGCTGGCACAACGACTGGACGACAAAGGAGCCACCGAATGACCAAAATGCGCAGCGACGTGCAGCATTTCCTGTGCAAGATCGAGGGTGGGATCGCCACGATCGCGCTGGATCGGCCCGAGCGCAAGAACCCGCTGACCTTTGACAGCTATGCCGAGTTGCGCGACTGGTTCCGTGATCTGGTCTATGCCGATGATGTCAAGGCGGTGGTCTTTGCCTCCAATGGCGGCAATTTCAGCTCTGGCGGGGATGTGCATGACATAATCGGTCCGCTGACCAAGATGAGCATGAAGGAATTGCTGGCCTTCACCCGGATGACGGGCGATCTGGTCAAGGCGATTGTGCATTGCGGCAAGCCGGTGATTGCGGCGGTGGACGGTATTTGCGTGGGCGCGGGCGCGATCATCGCTATGGCCTCGGACCTGCGGATCGGCACGCCCGAGGCGAAAACGGCGTTTTTGTTCACCCGCGTGGGCCTTGCGGGTTGTGACATGGGCGCTTGTGCGATCCTGCCGCGCATCATCGGGCAGGGACGGGCGGCAGAGCTGCTTTACACGGGCCGCGTGATGAGCGCGGAGGAGGGCGAGCGCTGGGGCTTTTTCAACCGTCTGGTGGCGGGGGATGCGCTGGCGGATGCGGCGCAGGACATGGCGGCGCGTATCGCGGCGGGGCCGAATTTCGGCCATATGATGACCAAGACCATGCTGGCGCAGGAATGGTCCATGTCGATCGACCAAGCCATCGAGGCCGAGGCGCAGGCGCAGGCGATCTGTATGCAGACGCAGGATTTCGTGCGGGCGTTCGAAGCCTTTGTTGCGAAAGAAAAGCCAGTGTTCGCGGGGGATTGAGCGGTGGATTTGAGTATTTTTGGAACAATGAAGCAGGGCCATGGGGCGGACAAGGCGGCGCGGCATGGCTGATCGCAGCTTTCTGGACTGGCCGTTTTTCGAGGACCGGCATCGGGAACTGGCGGCGGCGCTGGATGACTGGTGCGTGTCGCATCTGGGGGCTGTGGATCATGGCAACACCGATGCGGCGTGCCGGTCATTGGTGGCGATGCTGGGGCAGGGCGGCTGGTTGCGCCATTCGGGCGCGATGGACGGGGCGCTGGATGTGCGCACGCTCTGCCTGATCCGCGAGACATTGGCGCGCCATGACGGGCTGGCGGATTTCGCCTTTGCCATGCAGGGGCTGGGCACCGGTGCGCTGTCGCTGTTCGGGACGGATGCGCAGAAGGCGGCCTGGTTGAGCCGCACGCGGGAGGGGCGCGCGATTTCGGCCTTTGCCCTGACCGAGCCGCAATCGGGGTCTGACGTGGCCAATTCCACCATGACGGCAGAGGCGGATGGCGACGGGTTTGTTCTGACGGGCGAGAAGACGTGGATTTCCAATGGCGGGATTGCGGATGTCTATACCGTCTTTGCCCGCACGGGTGAGGGGCCGGGGGCGCGGGGGCTGTCAGCCTTTGTGGTGCCGGCGGACCTGCCGGGGTTTGAGGTGGTTGAGCGGCTGGAGACTATCGCGCCGCATCCCTTGGCGCTGTTGCGTTTTGACGGGGTGCGGGTGCCGGAGGATGCGTTGATCGGGGCGCGGGGGCAGGGCTTTCGCATTGCGATGTCGGTGCTGGACGTGTTCCGTTCCACCGTGGCGGCGGCGGCGCTGGGCTTTGCCCGCCGTGCGCTGGACGAGGCGTTGGCGCGTGTGCAGGACCGCCGCGTGCAGGGCGCGCCGCTGTTCGATCTGCAGATGGTGCAGGGGCATATCGCGGATATGGCGCTGCGCGTCGATGCGGCGGCTTTGCTGGTCTATCGTGCGGCATGGGCCAAGGATGCAGGCGCGCCAAGGGTGACGCGCGAGGCGGCGATGGCTAAGCTTTATGCTACCGACGAGGCGCAGAAGGTCATCGATATGGCGGTGCAGCTGCATGGCGGTGACGGGGTGCGATCCGGTGCCGTTGTGGAACGGCTTTACCGCGAGATCAGGGCTTTGCGCATCTATGAGGGGGCATCGGACGTGCAGCGCGTGGTGATTGCGCGCCAAGCCATGGGGGCCTTTCAGGGGGAGTGATGCAGATGCTGGGACCAAGCGCGCATGTCGATACCTTCACGCGGGACAACCTGCCGCCCCCGGAGCAATGGCCCGATTTCCTGCTGGAGGGGTTCGATTATCCTGAGCGGCTGAATGCGGGGGTGGAGCTAACGGATGCGATGGTCGCGCGCGGCTTTGGTGACCGCACGGCGTTGATCGGCAACGGGCGTCGCCGGACCTATAAGGAACTGGCGGATTGGACCAACCGTCTGGCGCATGTGCTGGTGGAGGATCTGGGCGTGCAGCCCGGCAACCGCGTGCTGATCCGGTCAGCCAATAACCCCGCGATGGTGGCCTGCTGGCTGGCCGCGACCAAGGCAGGCGCGGTCGTCGTCAACACCATGCCGATGCTGCGGGCGGGGGAACTGGCCAAGATCGTGGACAAGGCCCGGATCACCCATGCGCTGTGCGACACAAGGCTGATGGAGGAGATGGAGGCCTGCGCGGCGGGATCGGCGTTCCTGCACCGCGTGGTGGGCTTTGACGGCACGTCCAACCATGAGGCAGAGCTGGACCGGCTGGCGCTGGAAAAACCCGTGCAGTTCGAGGCGGTGCCGACCGGGCGCGATGATGTGGCGCTGCTTGGCTTTACATCCGGCACCACGGGCGCGCCCAAGGCGACGATGCATTTCCACCGTGATCTGATGATCATCGCGGATGGCTATGCGCGCGAGGTGCTGGGCGTGGTGCCGCAGGATGTGTTTGTCGGCTCGCCGCCCTTGGCCTTTACCTTCGGGCTGGGGGGCTTGGCGGTATTTCCGCTGCGGTTTGGGGCGGCGGCAACGCTGCTGGAGAATGCCTCTCCGCCCAATATGGTCGAGATCATCCAGAAATACCGTGCCACCGTGTGCTTTACCGCGCCCACGGCCTATCGTGCGATGCTGGCGGCGATGGATCAAGGTGCTGATCTGTCATCCTTGCGCGCGGCGGTCTCGGCGGGGGAGACATTGCCCGCGCCGGTTTATGACGAGTGGATCGCCAAGACCGGCAAGCCGATGCTGGACGGGATCGGCGCGACGGAGCTGTTGCATATCTTTGTGACCAACCGTTTTGATGATCACCGCCCGGCCTGCACCGGCAAACCTGTGCGTGGCTATGAGGCGCGGGTGATTGGCGCGGATGGGGCCGAGGTGCCGCGCGGCACCGTTGGCCGCTTGGCGGTGCGCGGGCCGACCGGGTGCCGCTATCTGGCCGATGACAGGCAGGCGGGATATGTGCAGGATGGCTGGAACGTGACGGGCGATGCCTTTGTGCAGGACGCGGATGGCTATCTGCATTTTGCCGCGCGTAATGATGATATGATCATCTCGTCGGGGTATAACATCGCGGGGCCGGAGGTGGAGGCGGCGCTGCTGGCGCATGATCATGTGGCCGAATGCGCGGTGATCGGGGTGCCGGATGCGGAACGCGGCATGATCGTGCAGGCGCATGTGGTGCTGCGTTCGGGTGTTGCGGGATCAGACAGCATGGCCAAGGCGCTGCAGGATCACGTCAAGGCACAGATCGCGCCTTATAAATACCCCCGCAGAATCGTGTTCTGCGACAGCTTGCCCAAGACGGAAAGCGGCAAGATCCAGCGATTCCGGCTGAAAGGGGCGGGCGCATGACCTGTCTGTTCATCCAGATCCGCTGCACGCCCGGCACCACCTACCGCGTGGCCGAACAGATTGTGCTGCGCGAAATCCATTCCGAGCTTTACTCCACGTCCGGGGCATTTGACCTTCTGATGAAGCTGTATATTCCTGAGGGCGCGGATGTGGGTAAATATATCAACGACAACCTGCTGGACATTCAGGGGATTGAACGCACCCTGACCACGCCAACTTTCAAGGCGTTCTGAACGGTAACGATAAAAACAAGTTGTGACGAGAACAGATCAACAAAACCAACACGGAGGATTGAGATATGACGCTGACAAAACTGGCCCTGATGGCCACAACGGCGATATTTGCGGCCGGAACCGCCATGGCGGAGGGCAAGGTGAAGGTGGGCATGATCACCACATTGTCGGGTGGTGGCGCGGGCCTTGGCATTGATGCGCGGGACGGTTTCATGCTGGCGCTGAAACTGTCGGGCAGCGATGATGTGGAGGTGGTGATCGAGGATGACCAGCAAAAGCCCGAAATCGCCGTGCAACTGGCCGACAAGCTGATTCAGGCCGAGAATGTCGATGTGATGACCGGGATCATCTGGTCGAACCTTGCCATGGCGGTGGTGCCTTCGGCGCTGGCGCAGGACAAGATTTTCCTGTCGGTGAATGCGGGGCCATCGGCGCTGGCGGGGGCGAATTGCCATCCCAACTATTTCAACGTGGCATGGCAGAATGACAACCTGCACGAGGCGGCGGGCGCTTATGCAACCACCACGGGCTATACCAACACCTTCATCCTTGCGCCCAACTATCCCGCAGGCACCGATGCGCTGACCGGGTTCAAACGCTTCTATGAAGGGGAACTGGCAGGCGAGATCTATACCACGCTGGGGCAGACGGATTACGCTGCCGAGATCGCGCAGATCCGGGCCTCGGGGGCGGATTCGGTGTTCTTTTTCCTGCCGGGCGGCATGGGGATTTCCTTCATGAAGCAATATGCCGATAGCGGTGTTGATCTGCCTGTTGTGGGGCCGGCCTTCAGCTTTGACCAAGGCATTCTGCAAGCCGTGGGGGCTGCGGCACTGGGCGTTGTGAACACCTCGCAATGGGGCAAGGATCTGGATAACGCGGCGAATATGACCTTCGTGGCCGAATTCCAGCAGGAATACGGGCGTCTGCCATCGCTTTATGCCAGCCAAGGCTATGACACGGCGAACCTGTTGCTGTCTGCGATGGCCAAGGCCGATATTTCGGATAAAGACGCCTTCCGCGCCGCGCTGAAAGAGGCGGATTTTGCCAGCACGCGGGGGGATTTCCGCTTTGGCAATAACAACCACCCGATCCAGAATATCTATGTCCGCGAGGTCATTCAGGAAGGCGATATCTTCACCAACAAGATCATCGGTGTGGCGCTCGAAGATCACGTTGATGCCTATGCGGCCGACTGCAAGATGTAGTCGGTGAAACGGCCCCGGTGCCTCATGTGCCGGGGCCAGTCATCTCAGGGTTTCGTGCAAATACCTGCGCGCATGACGTGCGCGGGGCTGTTGAATTCATCTTTGGCGGACGGATCACATGACGTTTCTGCTTTTTGCCGAACAGTTGCTGAACGGGCTGCAATCGGGGATCATGCTGTTCTTGATGGCGGCGGGCCTGACGCTTGTGTTCGGGGTAATGGGCCTGATCAATCTGGCGCATGGATCGCTGTATATGATCGGCGCGTTTGCGGCGGCTTGGGTGGCGGGGGCGACCGGATCATTTGTGCTGGCGCTGGCGGGCAGCCTTGCGGCCGCCGCAGCGGCGGGCGCGCTGATCGAGCTGACGGTGATCCGGCGGCTCTACAAGCGTGACCATCTGGATCAGGTGCTGGCAACCTTCGCGTTGATCCTGATCCTGTCCGAGGGCACGCGCTGGGTGTTCGGGTCTTTCCCGCTCTATCTGGACGTGCCGCGCTATCTGTCGGGGCCTGTGACGTTGCCGGGGGGGATCAAATATCCGCTTTACCGTCTGGCAATCATCGTGGCCGGGCTGATCGTGGCGGCGGGGCTGTTTGCCCTGATCGCGCGCACGCGGATCGGTATCCAGATCCGCGCAGGCGAGGCGGACCGCGAGATGATCGCGGCGCTGGGCGTCGATATATCAAGGCTTTACACGCTGGTCTTTGCGCTGGGCGCGGCCCTTGCGGGGCTGGCCGGGGCGATGGTGGGCGCGATCCAGTCGGTGCAGGTCGGCATGGGAGAGCCTGTGCTGATCCTGGCCTTTGTGGTGATCGTGATCGGCGGGATCGGGTCGATCAAAGGCGCGCTGGTGGGATCATTGCTGGTGGGCGTCACCGATACAATGGGCGGCGTGCTGTTGCCGCGTTTCTTTGCCCTGTTCATGGACCCGTCAGCTGCCACCACGGTGGGGGCATCGCTGGGCTCAATGCTGATCTATATCCTGATGGCCGCCGTGCTGGTTGTGCGCCCTTCGGGCCTCTATGGGAGCGCCTGACATGGCACGCGAGACATATATCAACGCCGCATTGACCCTTGCGCTGATCCTTGTGCCGTTCTGGGCATGGTCCACCGGACAGGCCTATATCCTGACGCTATGCACCAAGGTGGCGATCCTTGCGCTGGCGGGGGTGGGGCTGAATATCGCGCTGGGGCTGGGTGGCTTGGTCAGCTTTGGCCATGCCGCGTTCTTCGGGATCGGCGGTTATGCGATGGGCATTCTGGCCAGCCATGCGCAAAGCATGGCCCCTATTGCGGATTGGCCATTCCTGATTGAGGGCACCAAATCCATGCCGATCATCTGGCTGGTGGCGATGCTGGCATCAAGCCTTGCAGCGCTGCTGATCGGGGTGCTGAGCCTGCGGACATCGGGCGTCTATTTCATCATGATCACGCTCGCCTTCGGGCAAATGCTGTACTATTTCACCATCGGCTGGCCCGCTTATGGCGGCGAGGACGGGTTGTCGATCTGGGTGCGCAACAGCTTTCCGGGGATCAACACGCTGGTGCCTGTGCAATTCCTGATCCTTGCCTACGTGATCCTTGGGCTGGCGCTGTTCTTTTCGGCGCGGCTGGCAAGGTCGCGCTTTGGGCTGGCGCTGACGGCGACGCGGCAGAATGCCGACCGGGTGGAAACGGTGGGGATCACGCCGTTAAAGCTGCGGCTGGTGGCCTTTGTCATCTCAGGTGCTGTCACCGGGTTGGCGGGGGCGCTGTTTGCCGATCTCAACCGGTTCATCAGCCCCACGATGTTCAGCTGGCACACCAGCGGCGAGATCATGATCTTTGTGATCCTTGGCGGTGTGGGGCGGCTTTATGGCCCTGTTGTGGGCGCGGCGCTGTTCATTCTGCTAGAGCATTTGCTGGGCGGTGTCAGCGATTATTGGCAGATCTTCCTTGGCGCCCTGTTGCTGGCGGTGGTGCTGTTTGCGCGGGGCGGTCTGATCGGCACGCTGGCCGGACGGGAGGTGGCGCATGGCTGAGGTGGTGTTACAGACCCGCGGGATCAGCAAGGCCTTCGGCGCGCTGAAAGCCTCGCAAGAGATCAGCCTGGATCTGCGGGCGGGCGAGATTCACGCCCTGATCGGGCCGAATGGCGCGGGAAAATCCACGCTGATCAAGCAGATCGCGGGCAATATGCGCCCCGATAGTGGCAGCCTGCATTTTCTGGGGCAGGATGTGACGGCGCTGGATACGGTGGCGCGGGCGCGGTTGGGGCTGGGGCGGACCTTCCAGATCTCGGCTTTGGCGATGGAATTTACCGTGTTGCAAAACGCGGTGCTGGGGGCTTTGGGGGCGCAGGGCGGGGTGTTGCGGTTCTTTCGTCCGGTGATGCAGGACAAAGCGTTGCTGGAGCCTGCGCGGGAGGCGTTGGAGCGGGTGGGCCTGCAGGATCATGCCGCGACACGCACCGCCGAGCTGTCGCATGGGCAGCGCCGCCAGTTGGAGGTGGCAGTGGCGCTGACGCTGCGCCCCAAGGCGTTTTTGATGGACGAGCCGATGGCAGGTTTAGGGGCAGGCGGGTCAAAGCGGCTGACCGGGTTTCTGGACGGTCTGCGCGCCGAGGCGCCGATCCTGCTGGTCGAGCATGATATGGATGCGGTCTTTGCCTTGGCTGACCGGATTTCGGTGCTGGTGTATGGCCAGATCATCGCCACCGGCACCGCGTCCGAGATCCGCAGGAATGCCGAGGTGCGCCGCGCCTATCTGGGTGAGGAGGACACGGCATGACCTTGTTATCAGTCGATAATCTTCAGGTGCAATATGGCGCGTCGCAGGCGCTGTTCGGGGTCAGTTTCGATGTGGCGGCAGGCGAGGTGGTGGCCCTGATGGGGCGCAACGGCATGGGCAAGACAACCACGATCCACGCGATCTGCCGCATGGTGCCCGCGATGGGCGGGACTGTCCGCTTTGACGGGCATGACCTGTTGCGCCTGCCGTCTTTTCGCGCGGCGCGTCTGGGGCTGGGGCTGGTGCCAGAGGGGCGGCGCTGTTTCGCGCCCCTGACCGTGCATGAGAACCTGATCGCCAGTGCGCGCCCCGGCCATTGGGATTTTGCGCGCATCTGCGATTTGTTCCCCCGTCTGGGCGAGCGGCGCGACCAGAAAGCGGCATCGCTGTCAGGCGGCGAGCAGCAAATGCTGGCGATTGCGCGGGCGTTGATGACCAACCCGCGCCTGTTGCTGCTGGATGAGGCGACCGAGGGGCTGGCCCCCGTGGTGCGGCAGGAGATCTGGGCCGCGATTGCGGTGTTGAAGCGCGAGAGCGGCCTGTCGATCGTTGTGGTCGACAAGGCGTTGAAAGAGCTGAACAAGATCGCGGATCGTGCGGTGATCATCGCGCGCGGGCAATCGGTCTGGACAGGCGCACCTGCCGATCTGAGTGCGGATCTGGCGGATCAGTATCTGGGGGTCTGAGCCATGGGATATATCCATCGCCGCAAGGTCATGTTCAAGGATTGCGACCCGGCGGGGATTGTCTTTTTCCCGCGCTATTTCGAGATGCTGAACGACACGGTCGAGTGTTTCTTTGACGAGGTGCTCGGCTGTCCTTTTGAGGCGTTGCACAAGGGCCATGCGCTGCCCACGGCGCGGATGGAGACACAGTTCAAGGCCCCCAGCCGATTGGGGGACCGGCTGGAGATTGGCCTGACCTGCACAAGGCTGGGGCGCAGCAGTCTGGATCTGGAATTTGTGGCGCGCTGCGGGGATGACCTGCGGCTTAGCGCCGCATCAACGCTGGTGCAGGTGGGGCCGGATGGACGGCCTGTGGCATGGGCGGGCGCATTGCGTGATGCATTGGAAGATCAAGTGAAGGGAACGGAATAATGGCGCATCGGATCATCCAACCTGAAGGGTGGGCCCCGGCAAAGGGTTACGCCAATGGCGTGCTGGCCGCGGATGGCACGCTCTATGTGGGGGGGCAGATCGGCTGGGAGGCGGATCAGGTGTTCCGCTCGCATGATTTCATCGGCCAGATGGAACAGGCCTTGCGCAACATCATGGCGGTGGTCGAGGCGGCGGGCGGCGCGGCAGAGCATCTGGTGCGGCTGACATGGTATGTCACCGACAAGGCGGAATATCTGCGCAGGCAATCCGAGGTGGGCCAAGCCTATCGCCGGGTGCTGGGGCGCAACTTTCCAGCGATGACGATGGTGGTCGTGGCAGGCCTGATCGAGGATGAGGCGTTGCTGGAGATCGAGGCGACAGCCGTGATCCCAAAACCCGCCTGATCCGGGTTTTGGTTGAAATAAGTCAAGATATAGGGGCTTTGTGGCGGATGAAAGTCACGCAAGAACCAGAAAAGACAAGCGGCGTTGCGCCTGCCGTGATCATTTCTGGTTGAACTCAAAGGGTGGCAAGCGCGAGAATGCCTCGCGCAGGGCC
>JBLRWJ010000085.1:0-3175 GCA_047921315.1 Rhodobacterales bacterium
TTCCCGTCAGGGAAAAACGCATCTGCCACGGCAACATATTCCACGATCACCACTTTGGGCGGCGTATCGCTTTGGACCAGTTCGGCCCCCGCCGCGCGGAACAACGCACGCAGCACCGGATCAATCCGGCCAATCGGCCATTTCGCCACCAAGGCGCGGTCTGTCATCTGGTCAATCTTAGCCTGCCAGTTCAC
This sequence comes from Rhodobacterales bacterium, assembly GCA_047921315.1. Lineage (GTDB taxonomy): Bacteria > Pseudomonadota > Alphaproteobacteria > Rhodobacterales > Rhodobacteraceae > Seohaeicola. The sequence goes on from JBLRWJ010000085.1 coordinate 195, forward strand.
GGCATCTTCAAGGATTTTGCGAAACAGATCGATATCCCCGTCCACCATTTCCACGCCATCATAGGTGACGCCAAAGCGATGCTCCAGAAATTCACGCCGCACCGCCTCAACAGTCTGGGCGGAATGCTCCATCTGGAATAGCGCCTGCACGCCATAAAGCCGCGAGGCGGCGCGCATCTTGCGTTTGGCATTTCCCGAAAGGGCTTGCGGCGGGGCGGTATCGTCAATCATGCGGAGGGCGTGCCTTTGGGGTTTCCGGCCAGCCGGTATTCATCCGAGGCGGGCTTGAACCCCACCCCTTTGCTGGCCGTGCTCCACTTACGGGCCAGCGCCACCAGATGCAAGGCCGCAGCGGCCGCGCCGCCGCCCTTGTTTTGCCCGGCCGGATCAGCGCGCAGCTCGGCCTGCGCCCGGTTCTCAACCGTCAGGATGCCATTGCCGATGCAAAGCCCCTGCAAACCCAGCAAGCTGATGGCGCGGCTGCTATCGTTGCACACAGTCTCGTAATGCGTGGTCTCGCCACGGATCACGCAGCCAAGTGCGACATAGCCGTCAAAATTGCTCAACCGTTCGGCAATGCCGATGGCGGTCGGCAGTTCCAGCGCGCCGGGCACCTCGACCAGATCCCATGTGCCGCCTGCCGCCGCAACCTCGGCCTTGGCACCTGCCACCAGATTGTCGGCGATGTCCTTGTAATAGGGGGCCACGACGATCAGGATTTTCACCGGTTTGTCAAACTGCGCGCGCGGCAGGATGTAATGCGCCTCATGTCCGGCCATATCAGTACCCTTCCGTGATCTTGCGGGTGCCGGTGATTTCCAGCCCGTAAGCCTCCAGCCCGACAATCTTGGGCGTTGGCGAATTGGTCAGAAGCTCCAGCTGCGACACCCCCAGCGAGGACAGGATCTGCGCGCCAAGCCCGTATTGCCGCAGGGTTTGCGGGCTGACCTCGGCCCCGGTGGCCAGCTTCATATGCGTATCGCGCAACAATACCAGCACGCCGCGCCCCTCATCCGCGATGGTCTGCATCGAATTGGCAAACTCGAAGGCGCGGCCCTTGGGCCCCGCCCCCACCATATCCTTGAGCGGGTCCAGCGCATGCATCCGCACCAGAACCGGCGCATCGCCGGTGATATCGCCCTTGATCAGCACGATATGTTCCGCGCCCTGCGTCTCGTCGGCATAGATCCGCAGCATCCATTCGCCGCCGAATTCAGACTGGATCACCTCTTCCGAGCGGACCTTGACCAGATTGTCATGGCGCCGGCGATAGGCAATCAGGTCCGAAATCGTGCCGATCTTCAGCCCGTGTTTCTGCGCAAAGCCCACCAGATCGGGCAGGCGTGACATGGTGCCATCCTCGTTCATGATCTCGCAGATCACACCCGATGCGTTCAACCCCGCAAGACGCGCCACATCCACCGCCGCCTCGGTATGGCCTGCGCGCACCAACACACCGCCATCGCGGGCGCGCAGCGGAAAGACATGGCCCGGCGTGGCAATATCGGCCGAGGTCTTGCCCGCATCGATCGCCACCGCGATGGTGCGCGCCCGGTCATGCGCGGAAATGCCGGTGCTGACACCTTCGCGCGCCTCGATCGAGACGGTAAAGGCGGTTTCGTGCCGCGACGAATTATAGGACGCCATCAGCGGCAGGCCCAGCGCATCCACCCTCGCCCCTGTCAGCGTCAGACAGATCAGCCCGCGCCCATGGGTGGCCATGAAATTTACCGCCTCTGGCGTGGCCATCTGCGCAGGGATCACCAGATCGCCCTCGTTCTCGCGGTCCTCATGATCGACAAGGATGAACATGCGCCCGTTGCGGGCATCCTCGATGATATCCTCGATGGAACTGATCGCATCGCGCCAGTTTTCCTCGACCGGGCCGGGTGTCTCGAAAGGGGCGCTGTCAGCCATGGGATATCCTTTTTCTGTTGCTCCGCCAGATAGCGCAGCAGACCCGCTTTGGCCAGAGGCAACGCGGCGGCATAGCGAGCGCAGACAGCGTGCAAAATTGCAGATCCGCGCCCCTGGTTGACGCCCCTACCCCTCGAATTGCCATAGCGCGGGCAGGAACCGCCAGCTATCGCCCTCGCGCAGCACATGGCCCACACCGGGAAACGGGAAATGATAGCCCAGCACCGCGATCCGGTCTGCAGCAGCCATATCCAGCAGGCGCAGGCGCGTGGCCACGGTCTGCGCGCCATCCGCGTCAAAGCCGTTATACCATGCGGGGTGCACGAAATTGGTCACCACATGGCTCATCGCATCGCCCAGCGCCATCAACTGCTGGCCGCCGCTGTCCAGAACCAGGCTCATATGCCCCGGCGTATGGCCCGGCGTGGCGATCATCCGCACGCCCGGCACCACCTCCTCACCGTCATCCAGCAACCGCCAGTCAACCCCGTCCACTGTCAGCGAATTGACCGCCCCCACCACGAATTGCTGGTCCTCCGCGGCCACCTGATTGACCAGATCATCCTGTAGCCAGTGGTCATACTCGACCGCCCCGATCACATATTCCGCATCCGGAAACAGCGGCTCGTCGAAATCATCGCGGATACCCCAGATATGGTCGGGATGGGCATGGGTGATCACCACATGGGTGATGCTGTCCGGGTCAATCCCCGCCGCGTTCAGATTGGCCATCAAGCGCCCCGTTGTGGGCATGAAGCGGCTGCCCGCGCCAACATCGACCAGCACAACCGCATCACCTGTCTCGATCAGCAGATGGTTAGTGTGGGAATAACCCTCATCGGGTGACAGGTAATGCCGCTCCAGCAGTGCGCGCACCTCGGCAGGGTCGGCATTGACCCCCAAGCCCGATGTCGGCAACGAAAAATATCCGTCCGACAGCACCGTTAGCTTCACCTCGCCCAGCGTAAACCGGAAATGCCCCGCATTGCCCCCGTCTGCATTGCCGCCTTGCGGTGCGCCAAGCTGCGCGCGCGCCGCGCCTGCGCCGCCCAATGCGGGCAAGG
>JBLRWJ010000085.1:3275-11660 GCA_047921315.1 Rhodobacterales bacterium
GGCAAGGCAAAAGCGGGCGCCATCGCGGCCAGTTTCATGATCTCGCGCCGGCTTGGTCTGAACATACGCATCTTGGTCCTCCATCGTTCGGTGGCACGATAGCCCCCCCTCTCCCCGACGCAACCGGTTTTTTGAATATGTTGCCTGCATCCCCGCCTATTGGCTGGCCGCGCCCTGCGCTTCTTCTTGCGCCAAATATCCCCGCCGGAGGCTCCTGCCCCCGCCCACAGGCACCACCGATGCGCAGGCTCAGGACATGTCGGCCAGCCGCGCCACGTAACGCGCCAGCGTGTCGATCTCAAGATTGACCGCATCGCCCATGGCCACATCGCCCCATGTCGTCATCTGCTTGGTATGGGGGATGAAGTTGATGCCGAAATCGCAGCCATCCACCTCGTTCACAGTCAGCGAGGTGCCGTTCAGCGCAACCGAACCTTTGGGCGCGATAAAGCGGGCCAGCGCCTTGGGCGCACGCAGCGTGACGCGGGTGCTGTCGCCATCGTCACGGATCGCCACCACCTCGGCCAGCCCGTCCACATGGCCGGACACGATATGCCCGCCCAGTTCATCACCCACTTTCAGCGCCCGTTCCAGATTGATGCGCCTGCCCTGTTCCCAGCCGGACAGGTTGGTTTTCGATACGGTCTCGGCCGAGATATCCACATCAAACCAGCCGCCCGCATCATCCTGCCCCTTGGCCACAACGGTCAGGCACACCCCGTCACAGGCGATAGAGGCGCCCAGATCAATGCCCGGCATATGATAGGCGGTGCCGATGCGCGCGCGCAGGTCGCCGCGCTGTTCAACCGCACGCAAGGTGCCGATATCGGTGATGATGCCTGTGAACATATCCGCTTTCCTTTTCGCCTGTGGCGATGCCGCCACTTGACCTTTGCCTTGCTGCCGGTGTTCCGTCAACGTCAACGCAGACCTAGCCCCTGCCCGCCCCAGAGACAAGATGCACCGCAAAAGAGCCACATTTTTGCCCATCGGCACCGCTATCAGGGGTATTGTGTAATGGTAAAGCTGGTTGAGATGGATATGAGTGCGCATCCCCCCACCCCACCGGGTGACCGTGTTTTCCTGTTCCTGCAAGGTCCGCACGGGCCGTTCTTTCACAGCCTTGCGCGCATGCTGCGCGTGGCGGGGGCAAAGGTGTGGCGGGTTGGCTTCAACGCGGGGGATCGTGCGTTCTGGTTCGATCCGGCCAGCTATATCCCCTATCGTGATCCGCCGGATCAATGGCCTGACCGCCTGCGCGCCCTGCTGTGCGAAAAGGGCGCGACCGATCTGGTAATTTATGGTGATACACGCCCCATGCATGCCGAGGCGATCAAGATCGCGCGGGCCGCCGGTCTGGGCATCCATGTGTTCGAAGAAGGGTATATCCGCCCCTATTGGGTCACCTATGAGAGGGGCGGCGCCAATGGCCATTCGCGTCTGATGGAGATGACGGTGGACCAGATGCGCGCCGCGCTCAAACTGTCGGATATGGACGCGCCGGAACCGCCCGCGCGCTGGGGCGACATGCGCCAGCATATCTTTTACGGCGCTCTTTATCATTGGTTCGTCATGTTCCGGAACGGGGCTTACCTGAATTTCCGCACCCATCGTGATCTGCCGGTGATGCAGGAATTCCAGCTTTACCTGCGGCGCCTGATCACCATGCCGTGGCAAGCGGCAAAACGGCGCATCGCACAGTGGCGGATCCGGCATGGCGGGTTTCCCTATCATCTGGCGCTGCTACAATTGGAACATGATGCCAGTTTCCGGATGCATTCGCCCTTTTCCAGCATGACCGAATTTCTGGAGGTGGTGATCCGTGGCTTTGCCCAAGGCGCGCCCGCGCATCATCGTCTGGTCATCAAGGCGCATCCGCTGGAAAATGGCCGCCTGCCGCTCGCGCGTGAGATCGCGCGTATCGCCGCCTCCGAAGGCATCGCCAAACGGGTGCATTTCGTCAGCGGCGGCAAGCTGGCGCAGCTTTTGTCGGATGCGCGCAGCGCCGTCACCGTCAATTCAACCGCCGCCCAGCAGGTGCTGTGGCGCGGGATTCCGCTGAAAGTGTTCGGACAGGCCGTCTATGCCAAGCCTGAATTCGTGTCGGACCAGCCGCTGGCCGCGTTTTTTGCCGGTGCCACCCGCCCCGACCGGCGCGCCTATCAGGATTACCGCCGCTATCTGCTGGAAACCAGCCAGATTCCGGGTGGGTTCTATTCCACCCGCGGACGCCGCCAGTTACTGCGCCAAGTGGTCGATATGATGCTGGCCGCAGAAGACCCCTATGACGCCCTACGCTCGGGCAAAGCGGCACCAAGGCAACAGTTGCGGGTCGTGACCTGATCCAAATGCCCTGAAAGGCTGGATTTCGAAACATCTTCGGGCTAGGCTCACGCCATAATACAGGCGCGCCGGACAAACCGGCGGCCAACAACAAGAATTGTTCTTGAGGCAGTAAATATTAAGGTCGAGGAGACCGGGCAGTGAAACCCCTAGCAAACCCATGGGCGAAGTGTGTCGCCCTATTTGTCGTTATGTCGCTTGTGGCGTCTTGCGGATTGCCCCGTGTTGGCCCGAACAAACGCGAGATTTATGCAGGCTCGGTACAGAAGGAAGGCGATGCCTTTGTCGTGGCGGTCAATGACCGCGTGACCCGCGCCACCGCTGTTGTCCCCGCCCTTGGCTTTTCAGAGGCTTTCGTCAATGCAGGCATTCTGGGGTCTGACACGATTTCAGCCGGAGACAGCCTTGGCCTGACCATCTGGGAAAACGTCGATGACGGGCTTTTGGCCGGATCGGGGCTGAACTCCACCGTTCTGGAAGAGGTGCAGGTGGATGGCGCGGGCTTTATCTTTGTGCCCTATGCCGGGCGCATCAAAGCTGCGGGCAATACACCCGAAGTGCTGCGCCGCGTGATCACCGAACAACTGAAAGATCAAACACCCGATCCGCAGGTGCAGGTGCGCCGTCTGGCCGGGGATGGTGCGACCGTGTCGCTGATGGGGGCGATCGGGGCGCAGGGCGTCTATCCGATTGAACGGCCCACCCGCACGCTGTCATCCATGCTGGCGCAGGCCGGCGGCGTCAGCATCGAGCCTGAAATCGCCCAAGTCACCGTGATCCGTGGCCAGCATACCGGAAAGGTCTGGTTTCAGGATCTCTACCGCAACCCGCGCTTTGACATCGCGCTGCGCGGTGGCGACCGTATCCTGATCGAGGGCGATACCCGGTCCTTTACGGCCTTGGGTGCCACCGGATCGCAATCGCGCGTGCCCTTTGAAAGCCAGACCCTGTCCGGGGTCGAGGCGCTGGCGCAGGTGGGCGGGCTGTCTGCCAGCACCGCCGATCCGACCGGCGTGTTCATCCTGCGCAACGAACCGGCCGATATTGCAAACGCGGTTCTGGGGCGCAACGATCTGCAAGGCGAACAGCGCATGGTCTATGTGATGGACCTGACGCAGCCCAACGCCCTGTTCATGGCGCGTGATTTTTCCGTGCGCGATGGCGATACGCTCTATGTCACCGAGGCCCCGTTCACACAGTGGAGCCGCACAATCGCCGCCTTGACAGGATCGCTGACAGCCGTGGATACCCTGACGACCGCGCCCGGCGGTCTGTAACCTGTGGCTGAAACGGCCCACAACGCTGCCGCCGGGGGGAAGGCTTCCCGGCGGCTTTTCTATTACAATGCGGGCTTTCTGACCCAAGCGCGGATCAGGCGCATTCTGGAACTGGCCGGGTATGATTTGCGCCTTGGGCTGGGTCAGGGCCAGCCCGGCCCGGAGGACCGGATCGCCGTCTGGGGCCATTCGCCCTATGCCGCACGCGGCGAGGCGATGGCGCGCAAGAGCGGGGCCAGCCTGCTGCGGGTCGAGGATGCCTTCCTGCGCTCGGTCCATCCCGGACGCGACGGGGCGCTGCCGCTGGGGCTGGTGATTGACAGCCGGGGGATGCATTTCGACCCCGCCCAACCCTCGGATCTGGAGGTGCTGCTGGCCACGCATCCGCTGGATGATACCGCCCTGCTATCCGCCGCACGCGCCGGCATGGCACGGCTGGCCGAGGCGGATCTGAGCAAATACAACGCCCATGACCCGCAGGCAGCACTGCCCGCACCCGGCTATGTTCTGGTGATCGACCAGACACGCGGCGATGCATCGGTCACCAAAGGCGGGGCGGATGCCAATACCTTCCGCGAGATGCTGTTTCACGCGCAGCAGGACAATCCCGGTGCGCGTATCGTGATCAAGACCCATCCCGAAACCACTGCAGGCCATCGGCAGGGCTATTTCGATGCCGCCGCTTTGGCCTTGGCGCCGGGGGCCGATATCACCTGCCTGACCGCCCCTGTCAGCCCGCGCGCATTGCTTGAAGGGGCAATCGCGGTCTATACCGTGTCATCCCAGATGGGGTTCGAGGCTATTCTGGCAGGCCATCGCCCGCATGTCTTTGGCCAGCCCTTCTATGCCGGCTGGGGCCTGAGCGAGGATGCAAACCCCGTCCAGCGCCGCCAGCGCCGCCTGACGCGGGCGCAGCTTTTTGCCGCCGCGATGATCCTCTATCCGCTCTGGTATGATCCCTATCGGGATCAGCTATGCGGGCTGGAGACTGCCATTTCAGCGCTGGAGGCACAGGTCCGCGCTTGGCGTGAGGATCACAAAGGCTGGCAGGCCAGCGGGATGCGCCTGTGGAAGCGCGGGCCGGTCAACAGGTTTTTCGGCGGCGTCAAACCCGTACGCTTTTGCGATCCCGCGCCCAAAGCGCCACAAGCCGCCAAAGACGGGCGCCGCGCCATGGTCTGGGCCAGCAAGGCCGCGCCGGCAGAACCGGGGATCGTCCGGGTCGAGGACGGATTTCTACGCTCGCGCGGGTTGGGCGCGGATCTGGTGCCGCCGCTGTCGCTGGTCTGTGACGATCTGGGCATCTATTACGATCCGCGCCATGACAGCCGGCTGGAACGGCTGATCGCCATGCGTGCCACGCTGCGCCCTGACCAATCCGCACGTGCCGCCGCGCTGATGGCGGCCTTGGTGGCGCAGGGCCTGAGCAAATACAACCTTGGCCAAGCCGCCCCCGACATTGACGCCTTGGCGCAAGGGCGGCGCATTGTGCTGGTGCCGGGACAGGTCGAGGATGACGCCTCCATCCTGACAGGCGCGGGCGAAATCCGCACCAATGCCGCCCTGCTGGATGCGGCAAGACAGGCCCACCCGGACGCCTTTGTGATCTATAAACCGCATCCCGATGTCGATGCAGGCCTGCGGCCCGGTGCCTTGCCCGCGGCGGCAGAGCTGGCCGATCTGGTGCTGGCTGGCACCGACCCTGCCCGCCTGTTGGACCAGGTGGATCTGGTCTGGACCATGACATCGCTGCTGGGGTTCGAGGCGCTGATCCGCGGGCGGCGTGTCGTGACGCTGGGCGCGCCATTCTATGCCGGTTGGGGCCTGACCGACCATCGCGGCCCAGACCTGCCGCGGCGTCAGGGCCCTGTATCGTTGGAGGGGTTGGTGCATGCCACGCTGATCGATTACCCGCGCTACCGCGATCCTGTCACCGGCCTGCCCTGCCCTGTCGAGGTGGCCGCAGAGCGACTGGCGCAGGGGCGGATTGCCAAAGGCGGGGCGGGCAACAGGCTGCTGGCCAAAATGCAGGGGCTGTTTGCAGGACAGGCGCATCTGTGGCGCTGATCTGCTTGCTGCGGAGGGCAGAGGGGGGCTGTCTGCCCCCCGTCCCCTTGGCGGGGCCTCCCCCCGAGGATATTTGCCGCAAGAAGAAGCGCGGATCAGGTCTGCGGGTGCCAGCGATGCAGAATATCCGGGCCGATACGGCGCGTTTCGATCAGCTCAAAGCGCGGCGCCTGGGCCAGTTGCGACACGCCCAAGGCCCCCAGCGCGGGCTGACCTTCGGCCCCGATGATCACGCCTGCGGTCATGCCGATCAGCTCATCCACCCGCGCCGCCGCCAGAAGCGAGGCCGCCAGCGCCCCGCCACCTTCACAGAAAACCGATGTCAGCCCCGCCTGCCCCAAGGCCAGCAACAAGGCGGTGGCGTCAATCTGTCCGGCCATTGCAGCGCAGGGGATCAGCCGCGCACCAAGACCGGACCACGCCGCGATCAGGCGCGGGTCTGCATCGGCCCCGTGGCAGAGCCATAGCGGATGCTGCGCGGCTGTTTTGGCGAGGATGCCGCCCAGCGGCAGATCGAGCCTGCGCGAGACAACAATGCGCACAGGCTGATGCGTCATGCCAAGCCCGCGCACTGTCAGGGACGGATCATCGGCCCGCGCCGTGCCAGCCCCCACCATCACCGCATCGTGGCGCGCGCGCAGGGCATGCACGACGCGGCGCGCCTGCGGGGCGGTGATCCATTGGCTGTCACCTGTCGCGGTCGCAATGCGCCCGTCAAAACTGGCGGCGAGTTTGAGGGTAACGCGGGGGCGGCCTTCGCGGACCCGAAGCAGGAACCCGGCCAGATCGCGGGCCGCCTTTTCCACCATCACCCCGGTCGAGACCTTGATCCCGGCGGCACGCAGCAGCGCGAAACCGCGCCCGTCAACGCGCGGATCACTGTCCTGAAAGGGGGCGACGACGCGCGCGATCCCCGCTGCGATCAATGCATCAACGCAAGGCGGGGTGCGGCCATGATGCGCGCAGGGTTCCAGACTGACATAGGCCGTGGCCCCCTGCGCCGCAGCGCCTGCGCGCGCCAATGCCTGTGGTTCGGCATGCGGGCGCCCGCCCGGTGCCGTCCAGCCGCGCCCGACGATCCGGCCATCCTTGACGATGACGCAGCCCACAGCGGGATTGGGCCATGTCTGCCCCTGACCGCGCCGTCCCAAAGACAGGGCCAGCGCCATGAAACTTTCATCTTCCCTAGTTACCGTCACGGCATTGCATCACTGTCACGGGCATTGCATCGGTTTGGCACATCACGTCTCGGGCGTGGTGTCGGGGCGCAGTTCGGAGACGAATTTGTCGAAATCATCCGCAGCCTGGAAGTTCTTGTAGACGCTGGCAAAGCGCACATAGGCAACCGTATCGATCCGGGCCAGCGCCTCCATCACGATCTCTCCGATCACCTTGGAGGGGATGTCCGTCTCGCCCATGCTTTCAAGACGCCGCACGATGCCCGACACCATCTGGTCCATCCGCTCCGGCTCAACAGGGCGTTTTTGCAGCGAGATGCGGATCGAGCGTTCCAGTTTGTCACGGTCGAATTCTTCGCGCCGGCCATTGGATTTGATCACCACAAGATCGCGCAGCTGCACGCGTTCATAGGTTGTGAACCGCCCGCCGCAAGCCGGACAAAACCGCCTGCGCCTGATCGAGACATGATCCTCGGCGGGGCGTGAATCCTTGACCTGGGTGTCTATGTTTCCGCAAAACGGACAGCGCATCGCTGCTCCCCTCCATCGTCTCTGCCTCTGGGTATGGGGTTGGCGCCCCACTTATCCACAGGCACTATAGGGCAGCCTCCAAGTTTTGGGTAGCGGGAATTTCATACCCCAAGATGGGGCGTGTCCTTTTGGTCATGCGCGCCTGCGGATGCGGTACATACATGGACGGTTGCGATAAGTTTGCGGTCTGTGCGGGATCAGAACTTGTCGAACAGGTCTTCGATATTGTCGTTGCAAAAGGCAAGCGCGTGGCCGATGGACAGTGAAAACCCGATATCGCGCAGCGAGACGGCATAGGCACCCGATTGTCTGGGGCCGACCGGTTCAACCGGGTCCGGGCTGAACCGCACGGTGGTGCGGCCGGGGGCAAGGCTGCTGGGGCTGCGGCCCTGTGCGATGTAGAGCCGTGTTGCATTGGGCAGGCGCAGCGTATCGCGGCCATGTTCCGCGGCCGCGCACCAGATCTGGCGGGGGCCGGCGCCATGCGCCTCGACCACCTCGAAAGCGCGGCTGTCAGGCACCTGCAGCACGTCCAGCGGGAAGGTGGAGCGGAAGGCCTGCGCCGGATCCGGTGCCGTGGCAATAACGGCCAGACAGGTCAGAGCGGCCATAGCCCGTGAAATTGAGGTGAACGTCATCCGTGTTTTCTCCGTTTCCGAGGGGCAGGACAGGGCCGCCCGCAACATCATCAAGGATCAGGCCAGATCAGGCGCGATTCATGCAATAGTGCAGCGCTTGGGTCAGGCTGAAGCTGCTGCCTGCGCGCCGGACCGTCAGGAAGGCCAGTTGCAGGCCACTGAAAGCTTGGGCCTGATCCGGGTCTGCATCCGGGGCGGTAAGGGTGAACGTGACGGAGCGTTGCGCCTTTTGGTGCCCCGGTTGCGTCTGGCTTGGCCCCAAAGGCTTGGCCACATAGATCCGCTGTGGCGCGGTGGCCCCCAGATTGCGGCGCGCGTAATCTGCAGCGGCGCACCAAATTTCGGTGGGTC
>JBLRWJ010000086.1:0-11625 GCA_047921315.1 Rhodobacterales bacterium
TGGCATGGGGGGAAGTTCGATCCCGATGAGGCCGAAATCGGCCGCATCCTCGACAGCTTCGAGCGCCTCGCCAAAAAATGGGCCCCCAAGCCGCGCAAACCAAAAGCCGCACCCAAACGCCTCTGATCAATATGGCACGGCTGCGGCCCTCGGCGGATGCTTACGTTAGGCTGTCGGTGGGTCGCGCTGGTCGCCGGTTGGGGTGGATTTTGATACACAGTCGCGAATCCGCATCTGCATCCGCATCATCTGTGCTGGATTCATTACGATCTGTATGGTCAGGCTTTGTTGTTCAAATCCGGTAAAAGCCGTTTATAGCGGCGCATCTCGGTCAGAACGTCGCCAAATGTCATCAGCCCGCGTGCCTCCAGCATCGGGATCATCCGCAAAAATACGTCGCGTGTTGCGATGGCATCGCCCAAGGCGGTGTGGCGGTCTTTCTCTGACAGGTCGATTTCAAGCCGCTGCACCAATTCGTCCAGCGTATGGCCTTCGGTCATTCCAAATAGAACCGCTGACAGCAGGACGGTATCCAGAACGGGATTGTCGAATTGTGCGCCGATACTGGCCGCGTGGCGGTGAAAAAAGGCCATGTCGAACGGTGCGTTATGCGCAACAAGCACCGCATCCCTTGCAAAGCTGTGAAACCGCCGCCCGGCTTGCGCCATATCGGGGGCATCTTTGACCATCGCATCGGTCACACCATGCACGGCGGTGGATCTTGCGGGGATCGGCCGCCCCGGATTGACCAGCAGATCAAGCACCTCGCCGCCAGCCTGCTGGCAATTGACCACGCGCAGCGCGCCGATCTGAACCACCTCATCCTTATCGGGCAACAGCCCCGTTGTTTCGGTATCAAACACCACATAGGTCAGATCGCGCAGGGCCACGTCCAATATATTGCCCGAGGCTTTGCGGGTATTGATCTCAAAATCATATACAACCGGGCGGGCAGGGGACATTTCGCGCGGGACGGCAAAGCTGAGCATATAGCCCTCAGACTGGCCCAGATCATGCAGGGTTACATCCAACAATTGCGCGCCATCGGCCGTGACCAACTGCTGATCCAGAGTGTTGCGTCCGGTGTCTGTCAGGTTTTGCAGGGCGGCGCGCAGATAGGTTTCATCAAAATAGTCAAAGATGCGCTGCCCCAGCCCCAGATGGTGCTGATCATCCAGCATGGCGGCGGCATGCCCGTCATAAAGCGAAATCCGGTGATCCGGGCCGATCATCAGCACTGCGGCGGGGATGGCCGACAGAATGCGCGTCAATTGTTCGCGCTCGGAGGTCAGCTTGGCAGTGTGGCGTGCAATATCCGCTGTTGCCTCGCTGCGGGCCTCGCCCAGACGCGATGTCAGGGCTGATGCGGCTGTGGCCAGATCGCCCAGATGCCGCATCACGGCGGTGTCGATCCCGCCGCGCATATCGGTGGCGGCGCGGGCATGCATGGCGGCGGCCAGCCGTTCAAGGGGGCGGGCGACCATTTCGTCAAAGATCAGCCACATCAGCGCGCAAATCCCAAAGATCGCAAAGCCCGCCATCAACCCGGCAGCCACAAAGGCCGGGCGCGCGGCGGGCAGATCAAGCCGTGCATCAGCCACCGCCAGCGCCCCCCCCACCGCAGCGACACAGCCCAGGGCCAATATCGTGAAGAAGGCCAAGGTGCGTTGGCGCGGACCAAGCCGTTCAAACATTACCGCCCCTCCGCGCAGACCAGCAGGGTGGCCGGATCGTCCGCGCCGGTCTGATCCCAGCGCATGACACGGATGGTGCCATCCTCGTTGAACATCGCCTCGCTTTGCAGCAACGCGCTGCGGCCCTGCGCACAGTCAAACACCGCCGGGTGGACGCGTACTGGGGCCCAGCGGGTGAAAAAGATCACCCGGCTCAGGCGCAGATCGGGCTGCGCCGCATTGCGCTGCACCCCGGCCACATCTACCGCCACAAAGCGGTCAATATAGGGGACCAGAAATGTCCAGGGGCTATAAAGCGCGCTGTGCTGCGCGGTCGAGATCACCTCGAACCCCGGCGGCAACAGGTTCAGCGTGCGCGGATACCAGCGATATTCATTGGTCAGGCTCATCAGGATCATTCCTGCGCCAGCGCCTGCCGGAATGGCCCAGCGGGGCAGGCGTTTGCCGGTCAGACGGTTCAGGATCATCACGATCCCGGCGGCTGCGAATCCGGCCGCAATGATCGTGATTATATCGACATACATTCTTGGTCTCCTCCTCCCCGGATGTCGGGGTCGATCGTATCAGTCTATTGGTCCTGGACCGCGCCCGCAGGCCTAACCAATCACACCGCGCCCTTGCGTGACCGCCGATTGCATGGTGCGCACCACAACGAAGGCATCGCGCAGATGGCTGCGTTCGAACTCGGACAACACATTGGGCGACATGAAGTTGTCAGGCCTGCCACCCGCGCGGATCAATGTGGCCTGATGGTCCAGCCGTGTCTGCGCGATCAGGTCATAGGCATCCAGCAGGTCACGCCCGCCATTCTGGCTGATCTGTCCGGCATGATGCGCCGCAGCAATCCTTGCGCGGGTGTTGACCATATCCAACTGTCCACGCAGCGCATAGATGCGGCCCAGATCCACCACAGGGATGACGCCGTTCAGCTTCATGTCGATGTGGTTCTTATGCTCGCCGCTGCGCAGGGTGGCAAAGCCGCGCAACAGCCCCAGCGGCGGTGTATGTTTCAGAGAGTTTGACACCATATGCGCCACGAAAATCGAATTGCGCGCCGCCACTTCCAGCGTTTTGCGGTTCAGATCGTCAAACAGCGATCTTGTGCCGCCAATAGGCCGCAGATCAAACATGACCGAGGCCAGCATCTGCGCCTCAGGACTGGGGGTTTCGATCCAGCGGCGGAAATAGCCGCGCCAGACATGCACAGGCTGGCACCAGCGCGGATTGGTCGCCATCATATCGCCGGGGCAATAGAAATAGCCCGCCGCATCCAAGCCATCGCTGACGAATTTCGCCAGATTGGCAAAATAGGGCATATCGGCCTCGGTCACCGCATTATCCAGCATCAGGCAATTATCCTGATCCGATACGCCGGTCTGTTCCTGCCGCCCCTGTGATCCGCAGGCCAGCCACAGATAGGGCACAGGCGGCGGGCCAAAGCGGTCTTCAGCCAAGCGCAGTAAACGGCGTGTTGCGGCATCCGCGATATCGGTGATCAGGCGCGTCACCGTTTCATGGCGGTTGCCCGCGCCCACCAGTTGCACCAGCAGGCGTGGGATATGGGCAGTGACAGCGGCCAGATCACCGGGGGCCTCGGCGCGGGCAACGTCGCGCACCAGCGAGGCCGAATTGGTGGCCTGAAACCGTGTCAGGTTGGTTTGCGTCACGATTCCCACCAGCCTGCCATGCTCCACCACCGGCACATGGCCAAAACGCTGCTCCATCATCATATGAAGCACATCAGACCCAATGGCAGAGGGCGGCAGCGTCTCGGGATCGGCGGTCATGATCCGGCGCACGGGCTGCGATATGTCCAGCCCTTCGGCCACCACGCGGTTGTTGATGTCATGCAAGGTGACAATCCCGGCCAGACGGTCGCCCTCGGTAATACCAAGGCATGAGATGCGGTGCTGGCGCATCAGGCGCGCGGCTTCCAGCACAGAGGTGTCGGTGGTGCAGGTGATCGGCGTGCTTGCCATCAACTGATCCACCCGCGTTTCGGTCAAGGACGCAGGGCGCGCCGCATCCGCCGCCTCACGCGCGCGGCTGCGGGTAAAGAACCGCCTTGCGCCTTCATTGGCCGCGATCATGGCGCGAAAATCATCCGCTGGCAGCATCAGCAGCGCGCCATCGCTCAGCGCGCGCGCATTGGTGCCGGTGATCCCGTCGCGCATCAATCCGCGTTCCCCGAACGAGTTGCGCGCGCTGAGATGCGAGACAACCTCATCCCTGTCGGATGTGATCTGCACCTCGCCATCAAGGATCAGATACAGGCCTTCGCAGGGGGTGCCGTGTTGATAAATAATCTGATCCCGCGCAATCGGGATCAGGCGGAACTGACCCGTGATGCGGTTCAGATCATCGTCTGGAAAACTGTCATAGGGGTGAATTGAGCCGATAAACCGGCGCAGGTTGTCAGCAGAGCGTGGCATCGAACCCATCCTTTGGGAGAACCCTGTTGGTTATGCTGACCCATGTCTAGCGCAGCTTGCGCGCCGAAACATCCGAAAAGCGAAACGGGCGGCCCATGCAAGCCGCCCGCCCTTTGGTTTTAGTGGCCAGTCGCCGCGCCCGCCCCTTTGGGCACGCGGATCGATTCCACCAGTTCCTGAATTTCAACAGGCGGTTCTTTGGTCATGGATGACACGATATAGGCCGTGCCGAAGTTCAGCAGCGCACCAACGGTCCCGAAAGACGCGGGCGAGATACCGAACAGCCAGTTATCCGGCGTATTGGCCAGCGTGGCCGTGCCGGGGATGAAGAACCAGCCAAGGAACAGGAAGATGTAGATCGCGGTCGCGAACAGACCGATCAACATCCCGGCAATCGCGCCTTCCTTGTTGATGCGCTTGGAGAAGATGCCCATCATCAGCACAGGAAAGATCGTTGCTGCGGCCAGACCAAAGGCCAGCGCCACAACCTGCGCCGCAAAACCCGGAGGGTTGAGGCCAAGCCATGTCGCAAGCACGATCGCAAAGGCCATCGAGATCCGCGCGGCCAGAAGCTCGCCCTTTTCACTGATACCCGGATTGATCGAGCCTTTGATCAGGTCATGCGACACCGCCGATGAGATCGCCAGCAACAGACCCGCCGCCGTTGACAGCGCCGCCGCCAGACCGCCTGCCGCAACCAGCGCGATCACCCAGCCCGGAAGCTTTGCAATCTCGGGATTGGCCAGAACCATCATGTCGTTGTCGATCTTTGTCAGCTCGTTGCCAACCCAGCCGCGTTCTGCCGCGATCTCTTGCATGCGGGGGTTGTTCTCGTTGTAATACTGGATCAGGCCGTCACCGTTCTTGTCCTCGAAGTTCAGCAGCCCGGTGTTTTTCCAGGTGTTGATCCATGCAAGTTCGGGATTGGTGTTGATCTCTTCCAGCGACAGTGCCTCACCCTCAAGCGCCTGTCCGGTCACAGCATTTGGCCAGAAGGTGGTCGAGATGTTCAGGCGCGCCATCGAGCCCACGGCAGGGGCCACGGTGTAAAGCAGCGCGATGAAGACCAGCGCCCAACCGGCGGACCAGCGTGCATCGGCCACTTTCGGCACGGTGAAGAAGCGGATGATGACATGCGGCAGACCCGCAGTACCGATCATCAGCGACATGGTGAAGAACACCATGTTCAGCGTCGAGGTGGTGTGTGACGTATATTGGGTAAAGCCCAGTTCCGTGACCACATCATCCAGTTTGTTCAGGAAACTGATATCCCCGCCCGTGGGTGCATAGCCCCCCAGCAGGCCAAGCTGCGGCAAGAAGTTGCCGGTGATCTGCAGCGAGATAAAGATCGCCGGGATCGTATAGGCGGTGATCAGAACACAATACTGCGCCACCTGCGTATAGGTGATGCCTTTCATGCCGCCGAACACGGCATAGACGAACACGATCGTCGCACCGATATAAAGGCCCATATCTGTGGACACTTCGAGAAAGCGCGCAAAGGTCACGCCCACGCCGCGCATCTGGCCAATCACATATGTGACCGAGATCACAATCAGACAGATCACCGCCACAAGGCGCGCGCCCTTGGAATAGAAGCGGTCGCCCACAAATTCCGGCACGGTGAATTTGCCAAATTTACGCAAGTAAGGTGCCAGCAGCAGCGCCAGAAGCACATAGCCCCCGGTCCAGCCCATCAGGAAGGATGATTGCGCATAGCCGCCCGCAGGGGCCAGCGCGATGATACCCGCCATCGAGATGAAAGAGGCCGCAGACATCCAGTCAGCCGCCGTTGCCATACCGTTCAACACGGGTGGCACGCCCTGACCGGCGGCGTAGAATTCCGCGGTGGAACCCGCGCGCGCCCAGATCGCGATGCCGATATAAAGCGCAAAGGACGCGCCCACCACCAGCAGGTTGAGTGTATACTGATCCATTGGTTTCCCTGTCCCTACCGATTATTCTTCGACGCCGTGTTCGGCATCGAGCTTGTTCATGCGCCAGGCATAGAAAAAGATCAGAACCAGAAACACGAGGATGGAGCCTTGCTGCGCGAACCAGAAACCAAGATCGGCGCCGCCAACGGTAATGCCCATCAGCATTGGCCGCAAAATGATGCCGAATCCGAAAGATACGGTGGCCCATATGACAAGGCTTATAAGAATGATCCGCACATTTGCGGCCCAGTAGGCATTATTGTCTTTTGAGTCTTCTGCCATGAAAGGCATCCTCCCTAGTTGCACGTTTTCCTGAAAGGCGCGGGAGATGCCGCGCCTCCCCCTCCCGATTACGCGACGGCCCTTTGGACAATCGCGCTCAGCCCGTCGGCGATCTGCCCGATCTCGCCCATGGCGTCGATCCGCTGCAAATTGCCCTGTTCTTCGTAATAGGCGATCAACGGCGCGGTTTGCGCGTGATAGGCCGCCAGACGCTGGCCCACCGTGGCCGCGTTATCATCGGCGCGCCGCGTCATGGCAGTGCCGCCGCATTTGTCGCAGGTGCCCGCGATGGCAGGCATCTTGTAATGGTCGTGATAACCCTCGCCGCAGGTGCCGCAGGTATAGCGGCCCGCCACGCGCGCCACCATTTCGGCATCGTCCACATCCAATGAAATGGCCGCGTTGATCCGCTGCCCATCCTGCGCCAGCAGCGCGTCCAGCGCCTGCGCCTGAACGGTTGTGCGCGGAAACCCGTCAAGGATGACGCCTTGTGCGGTGTCCGGTTCGGCCAAACGGTCCCTGAGGATGGCCAGAACGATCTCGTCACTGACCAGATCGCCTGCCGCCATCACCGCCTTTGCCGCTTTGCCCGCATCGGTGCCTGCCGCCACGGCGGCGCGTAACAGATCGCCGGTGGACAGTTGCACCAGACCGAAACGCTCCTGCAGCATCCTGGCCTGCGTGCCCTTGCCCGCGCCCGGAGGGCCCAGCAGGATCAGCACGGCAGGGCGGGTCATTGTCGCTGTGCCGGACCCGCTCATGCCTTGTTCATCCGGTTTTCGATCAGATGATCCACCACGGAAGGGTCCGCCAATGTCGATGTGTCACCCAGCGCGCCAAAATCGTTCTCGGCAATCTTGCGCAGGATACGGCGCATGATCTTGCCGGAACGGGTTTTCGGCAGACCCGGTGCCCATTGGATCAGGTCCGGGCTGGCAATCGGCCCAATCTCGGAACGGACCCATTTGACCAGCTCCTTGCGCAGATCCTCTGTCGGCTCGACCCCGTTCATCAAGGTGACATAGGCATAGATGCCCTGACCCTTGATGTTGTGCGGATAGCCGACCACGGCCGCCTCGGCCACATTGACATGCGCCACCAACGCGCTTTCCACCTCGGCGGTGCCCATCCGGTGACCCGAGACATTGATCACATCGTCAACGCGACCGGTGATCCAGTAATAGCCATCCGCATCGCGGCGGCAGCCATCCCCGGAAAAGTAGTAACCTTTGTAATCGCTGAAATAGGTTTTCTCGAACCGTTCGTGATCGCCATAGACGGTCCGCATCTGCCCCGGCCAGCTATCTTTCAGGCAGAGCACGCCCTCGGCGGCGGTGGTGTGGATTTCCTCGCCGGTTTGCGGATCAAGGATCACGGGCTGCACGCCGAAAAAGGGCAGGGTGGCCGAACCCGGCTTGGTCGCAATGGCCCCCGGCAACGGTGTCAGAAGATGCCCGCCGGTTTCGGTCTGCCACCATGTGTCGACGATGGGGCATTTGCCCTTGCCGACCACATCGTTATACCAGTTCCACGCCTCGGGGTTGATCGGCTCGCCCACGGTGCCCAGCAGTTTGATGCTGGACAGGTCGTATTTCTCGACAGGTTCGGTGCCATGCGCCATCAGCGCCCGGATCGCGGTGGGCGCGGTGTAGAACTGGTTGACCTTATGCTTTTCGCACACCGCCCAGAAGCGGCCGGCATCGGGATAGGTCGGCACGCCCTCGAACATCAGCGTGGTCGCGCCATTGGCCAGCGGGCCATAGATGATATAGCTGTGCCCGGTCACCCAGCCCACATCGGCGGTGCACCAGAAGATGTCGCCATCATGGTAATCGAACGTATATTGATGCGTCATCGCCGCATAGGCCAGATAGCCGCCCGATGTATGCACCACGCCCTTGGGCTGGCCGGTCGATCCCGATGTATACAGGATGAACAGCGGATCTTCCGCGCCCATCTCTGCGGGGGCGGCGTAATCATCCGCCTCCATCGCCATCTCGTTATAGTCGAAATCGCGCCCGTCCACCCAAGTGGTCTGCGCGCCGGTGCGCCGCACCATCAGGCATTTGACGCTGTCCTTGCAATGCAGCAGGGCCGCATCGGTGTTGGATTTGAGCGGCGTTGCCCGCCCGCCGCGTGGCGCGTGATCGGCGGTAATCACCACCTTGGCATCACAGCCATTGATCCGCGCACCCAAAGCATCCGGCGAAAATCCTGCAAAAACAATGGAATGAACCGCGCCGATGCGCGCGCAGGCCAGCATGGCATAAGCGGCCTCGGGGATCATCGGCAGGTAGATGACCACACGATCACCTTTGCGCACGCCCAGCGTTTCAAGGATGTTGGCCATCCGGCAGGTGTTGCGGTGCAGCTCTTTATAGGTGATGTGCAGTGCTGCATCCTTGGGATCATCCGGTTCCCAGATGATCGCGGTCTGGTCGCCGCGTGTGGCCAGATGACGGTCGATGCAATTGGCGCTGACATTCAGCGTGCCATCCTCGAACCATTTGATATCAACCTTGCCCAGCGTGAAATCGGTATTCTTGACGCGGGTGAAAGGCTTGATCCAGTCGATCCGCTTGCCATGCTCTGACCAGAATCCTTCGGGATCGTTGATCGAGGCCTCATACATGGCCTTGTATTGATCAGCCGTTACATGAGCGGTCGAAGCAAAAGCCTCCGACGGGGCATAAACGGTGTCGGCGCTGGTCGCGTTGGTCATGAATCCTCCAATTATTCAGTTGGCTCCTAGAGCCATGGGTGCAGACCTTTTCCAGGGCCGCAACGCCATCTCCTCAGGCGTGAATTTACCACAATACCGCCGTTTTGGTATAAGATACTGTTTTCTATTGTTTATTGAGTAAATAAATTATCAAGCGTCAAAAATTTTTGTAAATTTTCGGGGCGGCACAGAAAATTTACCTTCTCTATGTGGGGTTGTGGGGGAATATTCTGTCGCGGTGGAGTGGTGTGTATGCCAATGTATGCCGAATGCTGGCATGTTTGCCCCGTTGCAAGCCGCCGCTTGGGGCTGCGGGCCTGTCGATTTGGCCCGTTGAATGTGACGCTGCGTAAGTGATTCTTTTCCATGATGGCTGGAAGGTCACGTGTCGCAAGGGCAGGGGGTGTCTGCGATGTCTGCGCCTGCCTGAGCGCCCGTTGAAGCACCTATGTCAGCCCCTCCCGCCAAAGCGACAGCCGGGGCGCTGTATCAGAACGCTGTTGCCGCGCGGGCGGCCTGATCATACTGCCCTGACATCGTGCGCAGCAAGGTCGCCAGCTTGCTGATCTGCTCCGGCTCAAGCCCCAGTTCAAGCGCAGGCTGCAACAACAGGCTTTCCCTGATCTCGCGGTAGCGCGCGCAGGCGTCTGATCCGGCCTCGGTGGCCTCAACCGTCTTTTCCTTGCCGCGCCGCCCTTCCTTGACCAGTCCGGCCTTGGTCAGTTTTTTGATCGCGTAATTGACGGTATGGGTATCCTCGACATTCAGCACCAGACAGATATCGGCCAGCTTTTTCGCCCGCCCCCGGTGCCGCACGCTATGCAGGACCAGCACATCCAGCGCTGACAGATCGGGAAAACCCGCAGCCGCCATCGCGCGCACCATCCAGCGCTGAAAGGCGTTGCCCGCAATGATCAGGCCGAATTCCAATTCGGAGATTTCGGCAAAGGAGCCCTCTGCCAGATGTGCGGATGAAACGATGGGCCCAATTGCGGATGTCATGCGAAAAAGATGGCCCACATTCACAAAATGTCAACATTTTGTTGACGTGTTGCGAAAGTCAGTCAGTATGAGAGGTGGAATCGGATGCTGACTTGGCCTGACCCTGCCGGGATTGACCAGAACGGCAACCGGGACAGTCTGCCTTTGCACAGATGATGTGCAGCTTATCGACGGGACAGGGCGCAAGATCCTGCCCAGAACCGCCCGCCGCGCCGGGCCTCAACCGGGACGTTAAGACCATGAAAACCCTGACCAGCCTCCTGACGGCCACAGCCCTGACAGCTGCGGTGGCCGCCCCCGCCCTGTCCGAGACATGGGATATGCCGCTGGCCTATCCGGCCACCAATTTCCATTCCGCCGTTGCCGCTGAATTCGGCAAATGTGTCACCACCGGCACCGGCGGCGATATCACAATCGCCACGCATCCGTCCGGTTCGCTGATCGCGGGCAATGATATCAAGCGCGCCATCCAGACCGGACAAGTACCGATTGGCGAGCGCCTGATGTCCGCACATCAGAATGAAAACGCGGTGTTCGGGTTTGACAGCATCCCGTTTCTTGCAACATCTTTCGCGGATTCCGCCAAGCTGTGGGAAGCCGCCAAGCCGACGCTGGAAAAGGTGCTGGCTGATCAGGATCTGACGCTGCTCTATACCGTGCCATGGCCGCCGCAGGGCATCTATTTCAAAACCCCGATCACCTCGGTCGATGAGATGACAGGGATCAAATTCCGCGCCTATAACGCCGCCACCGCGCGTCTTGCCGAATTGACGGGCATGTTGCCGGTGCAGATCGAGGCCGCAGAACTCAGCCAGGCGCTGGCCACCGGTGTGGCGGATTCAATGATTTCATCCGCCGCCACCGGATATGACAGCAAGCTGTGGGAAAGCCTCAATTACTTTTACGAGGTCGATGCATGGCTGCCGCGCAACTATGTCATGGTCAATTCGGGTGTCTGGAATGGCCTGTCCGATGAAAACCGCGCCATCGTCACAGGCTGCGCCGAACTGGCCGAATATGCGGGCAACTGGCGCGCGCGCGAATATACCGGCTTTACCCTGCAAGGGCTGCGCGATGGCGGCATGACGGTAGAGCCGGCCTCGGACACGCTCAAGGCCGGTCTGCAAGAGATCGGTGTGACCATGACCGAAGAATGGCTGGCCGCCGCCGGTGAAGACGGTGCCGCCATTGTTGACGCTTACCGCGCCATGAAATGACGCAATAGGGCGGGGGCCGGTCTGACACCAGATGTCTGTCTGGAGTACGCAAGGCCCCCGCTGCCATTGGGTCAATCTGCCTGACATGAACGGGAGGGGCCGATGGCTGTTCTGCGCATGGTTCGACTTTTGCTTGATACGCTTTATCGCATCGGTGGCTTTCTGGCGGCATTGTCGCTGATCGCCATTCTGTTTCTGATCGTGGTGCAAATGCTCGCCCGCTGGACGGGAGAAGTCTTTGCAGGCGCGCCCGAATATGCGGGCTATGCCATGGCGGCGGCGTCTTTTCTGGCCTTTGCCGATGCGCTGAACCGGGGCAACCATATCCGCGTGTCTGTC
>JBLRWJ010000087.1:0-11493 GCA_047921315.1 Rhodobacterales bacterium
CCTGATCGAACATCTTGAGATTCGCCTCATAGCTGCGCTGCGCTTCGCGCGCGTCTGCGATTTCGATCACCAGATCGACATTCGATCCATCATAATGACCACTTTCATCCGCAAGCGGATGGGACGGATCATAGATCCTGTCCAACTCAGACCGGTCGAGTTTTACCCGACCGGTTGTGACCTTGGTCACACCGTCATCAGCCGCAAATTCAGCCTTGAACGGAATCGTTTTACGCCGGTAACCGGGCGTATCTGCATTGGCGATATTCTCGGACAGGTGCCGCAAGCGGGACGCCTGAGCCTTCAGGCCACTGGCGGACACGGATAATGAATGCGAAAAATCAGACATGGTTTTTTCTTTCCCTAGCGGCGGCCAAGACTGGTGCGCAAAATGCCAAGACCGGATTTGTAGATTGCCAAAGCGCGGTCATGCTGCCGCTTGACCTCGACCGCGTTCAACATCTGCTCTTCCAGAGAGACGGCGTTGCCATTGGGGCTGGTTTGCCCGGTTGCTGCGGCAACCCTGATGGCAGGCGTGGCCATAGTATCGCCTGCGTTCAAATGACGGGGACGCGTGGCCAGAAAACCCGAATCATCCGGCCCTCTGACAAGATCACGAAAGGGCGTGACATCCAGCGGTCGATACCCCGGCGTATCGGCATTGGCGATATTCTGCGAAATAACAGCCTGCCTGGTGCCTGCATGGCTTGCCAGCGCATGGGCCATTTTAAAAAGTGTCAGGTTTTGGTGCATTGGGCTTCTCCCACGCGTTTCTGAAACCAAGACTTAACTCTGATTCCTTTAGAAATTGTTTTCAGCAATGGAATGGAGTAGCCGATGAACCGATTTGAGATGGAAGGCTTGCAGGCAGACATCGCCCGCATGCGCGCCACCCATAAAGTAGGCCGTGTTTGCGCGGTTCATGCCGGGCAGGTCCGCGTCACGGGTCTGGGACATGTAGCCCGCATTGGTGACAGGCTGCGGATATTGCGCAAAAACGGCGATCCGCTGGAGGGCGAAGTGCTGCAGCTTAACTCTCATGAGGTGACGATGCTGCCGGAAGCAGGAAATGACGGCACCGCGCTTGGTGATCCGGTTATCTTGCTGGACCCTGACTGCCTTGCCCCGACAGAGGCATGGCTTGGGCGCGTCATTGACCCGTTTGGCGCACCTCTGGATGGACGCCCGCTGATGCGCGGGCATGATCCGCGCCCTATCCTGTCTGATCCCCCGCCCCCTGTGATGAGGCGTGGTTTTGGTGGCCGTCTGGAAACCGGGATGGCGATCCTCAACACCCTTTTACCCGTGGTGCGGGGCCAAAGGGTGGGGTTATTTGCTGGTTCCGGCGTTGGTAAATCCAGCCTTCTGGCGCATCTTGCCCGCAATATGCAGGTGGATATCGTTGTGGTCGCACTGATCGGCGAGCGTGGCCGCGAACTGCGTGACTTTATTCAGGTGGTGCTGGGTGAGGCAGGGATGGCACGCACTGTTGTCGTGGCGGCCACTTCCGACAGATCAGCGCTGGTGCGCCGCCGTTGCGCCTGGTCTGCAATGACAGTTGCCGAATACTTCCGTGACCAAGGTTTACATGTGCTGTTGCTGATGGATTCGCTTACACGCTTTGCAGAGGCGCATCGTGAGGTTGCGGTATCGGGGGGCGAGGCGGCCAATCTTCGTGGCTATCCCGCCTCAACGGCGCATACGATCATGTCACTTTGCGAAAGGGCTGGCCCCGGCGCGGGGGCGCATGGCGATATCACTGCCGTTATGACGGTCTTGGTCGCGGGTTCCGATATGGAAGAGCCGATAGCAGACATCATCCGTGGGGTTCTGGATGGTCATATCGTGCTTGATCGGGCAATCGCAGAGCGTGGCCGCTATCCGGCCATTGATCTGTTGAGATCCGTGTCCCGCAGCCTGCCAACCGCTGCAACCGAGGCAGAAAACGCCCTCATTCAGGAAGCGCGGCAACTGTTGGGGGCCTACCATCAATCAGAGCTGATGATCCGCGCCGGTTTGTATTCTGAGGGCAGTGATCCCTTGCTTGATCGTGCCATCAGCATCTGGCCGGAACTGGACAGTTTTCTGGCAGAGGTTGAGCGGAGTGACAGCGCCCATAGCTTTGCCCGCCTCGCCCTCATCCTGCGGCGGGCAAAGCCTTTGCGCGGTGGACACGGTCAGACTATGGGTGCAAAGCCTGCTGCCCCCCACATGTCACCCGGAAGCGGCCATGGGCAACACAAGCGGCCGGCCGCATCTGTGACATGAATGAGCATGCAGCCATCGCAACGGCTCTGACCAGTCAACACTGCGGTGCAGCATCAAAATGTCAGCACTCGCCCTGTTGCGGGCTGTCAATCTCGTTCCATCCGCTTGCCATCCGCGCGGCGATCTCGACGACAAGTTCAACCGCCAGCGTATCCGGGCTTTCCAGCCAACTGGCGCAGAACGATAGCGGGGGCATGGTGACCTCGGTCTGGATACGCTCCAGTTTCCCATCACGGAGTTCCGCCTCCACCAGTTCATGCGGGATCACAGCGATGCCGATACCCTCAGTCGCCAAATGAACCACAGTCGCCATGGATGCACTGGCATGCAGGTTGATCGGCGGCAGATAGGGCCGGTTGAACAGGGATTTCACCTGCTCATAGGGCTGTGTCTTGCGCGCAAAGGTGATCAGGGGAAACCGCGCCAGATCACGCACATCGGCCGGATTGGGGACGTTCAGCGCCGGGCTTGCAATGAACCCGACAGGGTATTCGCATAGCAACCGGTTGCGCAGCAAAGGGGCGGATAACGGCCCCAGCAGGAAGGCAATATCAATCTCTTGCGCCAGCAACCGCGCGCGCAATGACGGAGAGATATCAACTTCGATCTCAATCGAAAGGTTGGGATAGATCAGATGAACTTCCTTGATGAAATCGGGCAACCATGTGTGAACAATGGTTTCCGCCACACCCAGACGGATCACGCCGCGCACCGCTTCTGCATCGCGCAGGCTGGCCAACATTTCCGCGCGCATCGCGAGGATTTTTTCAGCATAGACCAAAAGCTGCCGCCCGCGCAGGGTTGGGGCCACATTGCGGCTTTCGCGCGTCAGCAGCTTTGCGCCCACCTCTGCCTCAAGCTGTGCGATCCGGTGGGAAATGGCGGGTTGCGTCGTGTTGAGCTTTTGCGCCGCGCCGCGAAAGCTACCCAGAGCGGCGAC
Organism: Rhodobacterales bacterium; assembly: GCA_047921315.1. Taxonomy (GTDB): domain Bacteria; phylum Pseudomonadota; class Alphaproteobacteria; order Rhodobacterales; family Rhodobacteraceae; genus Seohaeicola. The sequence goes on from JBLRWJ010000087.1 coordinate 3,209, forward strand.
CCACAAAAAGGTCTCAAGACCTTTGAAATCTACCATGGCCAACGTCCGATGTGAGGGGTCTGGCCAGTAGCGAGCCTGACAAGACGTGCCATGTCAAGCCTGCCCCGGCCCCGGACGCCGCGCCCGCAATGTCAGAAAAACCGTTGCAAGGATGGAAGCTGCCAGCGCCAGTGCAAACGCCAGAACGGATGGTACCTGCCCCAAAAGCAAGGCCAAACACAGGCAGAAACTGGCCAGACTCAATAATCCGGTCAGTCCGGCATAGGCCGTCTGGCCCGCGAAACGCCCTCCGTGATCCAGATGCAACGAAATGGCAATAACGGTAAAGCCAATCGGAAAAGCCATCAGCGCACCGGAAAATGCGGGGCCAAGAGCGGTGGCTGCCAAGGTCACCCCCCCAACCAAAAGCCCCGCCAGAAGCCCCCGCAGGATCAGCAGGCCCCATTGCGTGCCGCTGGCTGGTGCCGATGCGCCATGCACCCAGCGCCGCCCAATCCGGCGGGCGGCAAGCGTGACGCCCATGAATAATCCGGCCCCGATCAGTGGATCATGCGGAAGAATACTTAACGGAACCGCCAGAACCAGCCAAGCAACCGCACCCCCGATGACAGAGGTGAAAGGCCCCGCCCCATGGGACAGCGCCACAAAGACCAGCAGGAAAATCTGTGTGGCCGAAAGAGAGAAAAGCGCGCCCGCCGCAGCCTCGGCTACAAATGCGGCCTCTTGGTCAAGCAACATGAACCCAAGACCCGGCGCCAGAACGATCGGCAAGCCAACGATAACGCCACCTATGGATGGCCCCAACCGGGCCGCAATCCAAGAGATCGCAACAACGATAAAGGCTGTTCCCGCAATCCGGGCCACGAACGCGCCCCAGAGCATGGGATCACTCACGAGAGCAGGAGCTTTTCAATCCGCTCGGCGGCATGCAAAACCTGCCAATCCTGACCAGCGGGGGCGAAAAGCATGAACCCTGTTGCCAACCGCCGGGCGCGCTGCATCGGCACCGTGGCGGCGCAGCCATCCAGAAAATTCACCGCCGATGGGTTGCGCAGCATCAAAGCATTCAGGCGGTCAAAATCGGCCTCAACCTCAGCGATCAATGGCGCGATTGTCGGGACAGTCGGCACGATGAACGCATCAATCCCGTCAGCCAGTATTTGAAAAGCTGCTATCGCCCGCGCACGATGCGCCAGTCTGTCAGCATATTCAGACGGGCCAAACCCCTCGGCGGCCATAATCCGGCGCAAGACGCGGGGATCACCCATGCTTTGCAGCCCACCCAGATGATGTGCGTGAATGGCGTGGGCCTCGGTGGCCACAACGATCCGGTTCACATCACCAAACCCTTCCAGTTCGGGCAATGTAGCTTCGCTCAGGACATGGCCCGCCGCGCGCAATGATACCAGCGCCGCATCAAAATCTGCCGCCACTTGCTTATCCAGCCCCTGCATCAGCGGCCCTTGCAGAACGGCAAGCCTGAGCGGACGGTCCGCTATGGCAGGTGCCGATGTTTCGGACAGAACCGCATGAACCGCCGCACAGGTCGCTATGCGCGGTGCCAAGGGGCCGATGCTGTCGAAAGACTGCGACAGCGGAAACGCCCCTGCCAACGGGACCGTTGATTGTGTTGGCTTGAAACCCGCAAGCCCGTTCAACGCCGCAGGGATACGCACCGATCCACCCGTATCCGTGCCCAGCGCCACATCAGCCAGACCCAAGGCCACAGACACCGCAGCACCAGAGCTGGACCCACCCGGGATTCTGGACCGATCGCGGGCATTGCCGGGATTGCCGGTATGCGGGTTCAACCCGACACCGGAATAGGCAAATTCGGACATGGCCGTGCGCCCACACAGAACAGCCCCCGCCGCCTTGAGCCGCGCCACAACGGGCGCATCAACCTGCGCAGGCGCAGCCCTTCGCAATATCGCGGAACCTGCAGCGGTGACTTGGCCCGCTTCATCGAACAAATCCTTGATGGACACCATCATGCCCGCCAAGGCACCGGCGCTGCGGGCGCTCTCCGCATCCAGCATCCGCGCATCCTGCATGATCCGGCTTGCATCAAAGCTGGTATAGATGCGCGACATGACCGATGTGGGCATATCCATGGCCCGGTCAATCACATGGCGCGCACGATCCTCAGCCCGAAAGATGATGCGACCACAGGGTGAGGTCAGAGGGGATTGGCTCATTCTGGAAGGATCCTTAAGGTCAGGCGATTACAGGCAGGCTCACCATAGAGTAGGTGTGATGAATGCTCCGGCCGAGACGATCATCGATCATTTCCATGCGGAAGTCTGCAGCCGGGCGCACACCGCCGGACAAAACGGCAAAGGTGCCACACATCATGGCCGTGCCCTTGGCAAGCCGCGTTGTGCCCTTTGCCGCAGGGCACGCCGCGACCAGTTCCGCAAGGGGGCGAATCCCGGCCAGCGTGCCATCCTGATACGCCACCCAATCCCCACCCTCCAAGATGAAGGACCGGATGCGGATGTCATCCAGATGCCCTGACACATCGTCAAAATCCCACAGCACAGGCGCCATCGGCTTGGGGCAGATCTGTTTGGAATGGGCCACGGAATAGGCCTCGAGCTTGCGATCTGTCTGATCAGACCCCAAGCCCAGATACAGCCTTGTGCCATCATCGATCAGCAGCGGCTCTGCCTCTCCCGATGATGTCTCATCAAGGCATTGGATTTGCGCCGCCGTTGTGAACATCAGATCTGACACCTGGTAATAAAGCGGCACAGTTGACGGGGCCGGCACGCCCAATTCGGCCAGTTCCGCGATATGATGCGCCACGGCATCGGCATTGCGCCCGGTCCACCCCGCGATCACCCCTGTACTGATCTCGATCTCGATCGGCCCATGGCCTGCGCGTTCAAAAGTGACACGATTGCCCATATCTCTGGTCTGCTCCCTGTTTTGGTTTTCTTGATCTGTGTCACGCCTCAGGACGGCGCGAACAGCAATGCGATAGACGGGAACACGATCAGCAGGCCAACCATCAGCAGCATGACAAACACAAAGGGAATCGCCCCCATCATCACGTCGCTCAACCGCCCCTCTTTGCGGGCACCCTGAACCACATAAAGGTTCAGCCCCACCGGCGGCGTGATCAGCGCCATCTCGATCAACACGATCAGCAGGATACCGAACCAGACTTTGTCAAACCCAAGGCCGATGACGATGGGAACGACAATCGGGATGGTCGCGATCATCAGGGCCAAAGTCTCGATGAAGAAGCCCAGCACGATATACATCAGAATGATGATCATCAGCATGCCATATGGCCCAAGGCCGAACCCTTCCAGAAAGCCGGACAAAGCCCGGTTCAGCCCCGTAGCCCCCAAGGTGAAATTGAGGAAATAGGCCCCCACGATCACAAACATCACCATGGATGTGGTGCGGATGGTCCCCAGCAACGCGGCGCGCATGTTCTCAACCGTCACCGCGCCGTAGAATGAGGCAATGCAAAGCGCCATGACAACACCCACGGCAGCGGCCTCTGTCGGGGTGGCCCAGCCATTGTAGATCGACCCGATAATGACGACGAAGATCATCAGCACCGGGATCAGATGCGGCAAGCCGGCCATCCGTTCAGCCCATGTAAAACGACGGCTTGGCCCGCCCCATTCCGGCTTGATGGTGCAAATAATTGCTGTGATGACCATGAAGCCCAAGGCCATCAACAGCCCCGGCACAATCCCCGCCATGAACAGTTGCGGCACCGATGTCTGTGTCAGAAAGCCATAGACGATCAGGTTGATCGACGGCGGCAGCAAGATGCCCAGCGCGCCACCTGCCGCAATCGCCCCCGCGAACAGGCGCTGGTCATAGCCCTGTTTGCGGGCTTGCGGCATGGCCACCGTTGCCACAGTGGCAGCGGTTGCCACAGAAGACCCGGATGTGGCCGAAAACATTGTGGCCGTGCCGATATTGGCGTGCACCAAGCCACCCGGCAACCACGAGAACCACGTATCCAGTGTGGCATAAGTGCGCTCTGCAATGCCCGCGCGGACAAGGATCTCGCCCAGCAGCACAAAAAGCGGAATCGCGATCAGCAAAAAGCTGTCAGACGAGGAATAGACCATCTGCCCCAGCCCGCGCATCAGCGGCATGGGGGAAAAGAACTCATCAAGGCCAAAGCCAAGGATAAACAGGGCCGCACCCACAGGCACAGACAGCGCCAGCAGAACAGCCAGCCCGATCGAGACATACCAGATCATTCGATTTCTCCTGTCTCGGATGGGATTGAGGCGATCTGTTCGACCAATTCGAACCGCCGCAGCACGGCCAGAAAGACCGTTACCGCCAACAACAGCCCGGATGTGATCACCATCCAGGCCCACCCTCCGAACCACACGATCTGCGGCATCCAAAGCGGCACACCCAATGGCGTGTTCGACCGTGAGCCGCGTGCCAACGATTTGCTCAACACATCATAGGCATGCCAAGCCACAAGAACCGCAACCAGCAAAACGCTTGCCAATGCGACGATATCCAGCACAGCACGCCCGGCGATGGGCAACCGCGCATGGATCAGATCAATCCTGACATGCGCCCGTTCAATCAGCGCATAGGAAAACCCCCATGTCGCAATGGCTGCCATGACATAGCCGGACAGCTCATCAGCACCACCCACCCGCATTGCGGGAAACTGACGGCCCAAAATCTCTGTCATGATCAGGGCCACCGCCAGCAGCAGAACAATGCCGCAGAGCAGGGCAATCCATCGGTTCGCAGTCCTGAGGGCTTGCGCCACACGCATGGCGCCTCCCGCCAATTTATCCGAACCTGTCATATTGCCCTGCTCCTGTTTTACAGCATCATCTGTGGTGATCAGTTGGCGATGCTGACGCCAAGTGCCGCACCCACGCTGTCATTCCAGCGCTGCGCCCAGTCACCGCCAGCACGCTCTGCCCAGTCAGGCAGGATCACGCTTTCCAGAACCTCGATCGCGCGGGCCTGATCTGCGTCGCTCAACTCCACCAATGTCATCGACGCAGATGCGCCAGCCGTGCATTCCCCCGAACCGGTCAGGCAGGCCAGATCACGCTCCAGCGCGCCGTCTGCATCAGCCCAAGCCGGATCTTCAAAACCGGTTTTGATCTGCTCGGTCAGGAACTGCTGCACCGCAGGATCAAGCGCATCCCATGCATCAAGGTTAACAGCCGTGATAACCGGATCCCAGCCGCCCAAAGGCAGGTTCACCAGATGGGTCGAGGATTCAAACCAGCCGGATGCATATCCTGAACCGGCCCCCGTAACGGCACAATCGATCACGCCACGCTCCAACGCGCCGGGCACTTCGGAAAACGCCATCGTGGTGCCTTCTGCACCCAGTGCTTCAAGGAAAAGCGCCGTCATGCGGCCCGAACCTCGGATTTTCTTGCCCTCAAGATCAGCAAGGCTGGCCACCTCTGCATTGCAGAACACGATCTGCGGCGGATAGGGCGCAATGGCCAGCATATGCGCATTGAAGCGGTCGCGCATGATATCGGCCACCATCGGCTTGGCCGCCTCGGTCATGCGGCGTGCTGTATCGGCATCGGTGGCCAGCAAGGGCACATCCAGCCCTTCCAGTTCCGGCGCATCCGATACCGTATAGTCGCCCACGGTCATGCCAACGTCAAAAACACCATCGCCCAGCATGCGGAACACATCCCCACCGGCAACGCCCATCTGGTTGAAGGTGGTCATGCTGATCGTGATCTTGCCGCCCGAAGCCTCTGCTACGGTTTCTTCCCAGAATTTACGCTCGAAATTCTGGTAAAGCGGCAGGTTGCTCCAGCTACCAACAACAGATAGCGAGGTTTCGGGCAGGTCTTGCGCTGTGGCAGTCAGGGCAAACGGCACCAATGCCGCCGATGCCAGCAAAGTACGAAGGACAGGTTTCATCAGTGATCTCCTTGTTGAGGTCGGTTCTTGGTTTTGGAACGCGTGACAGATGGGCCGTCACGCATCGGTCGAAAGGTCAGTCACCAGCATATGGCCCGGCTCATGCATGATGGCGATTTCGGGCTGTGCCTTGCGGATCGCCGATTGCGGGGTCACACCGCAGGCCCAGAATACCGGAACATCACCGGGCGCAAGAATTGGGGCATCGCCAAATTCGGGTGTATTGATATCCTTGATACCAATCGCGGCAGGGTCACCAAAATGCACCGGCGCACCATGCGCCTGCGGCATCTGCGCTGACAAGACCATAGCCCTGATGGCATCGGATGTCGAAAAACCCCGCATCGATACAACCATCGGCCCGCCGAACGGACCCGCAGCATGGGTTTGAATATTGGTCACATACATGGGCACATTGCGCCCGCCCACGATATGGCGCACAGGGATGCGCGCCTGCAGCAGCGCCGTTTCAAAAGAGAATGAACAGCCGATGACGAAACTCACAAAATCGTCACGCCACAACCCGCTGATATCGGTCAGGCTTTCGGCAGGCTCACCATGCCGAAACACGCGGTAGCGGGGCACATCGGTGCGGATGTCGATCCCGTCTCCCAGCATGGGCAAGGACGGATCACCGGGCTCAGACACACCAAGGATCGGGGCCGGCTTTGGATTAACCACACAAAAGCGAAGGAAGTCTCCGGCCAGTTCCTGCGGAAGGATCACAACATTACCTTGCTGAAACCCTTTGGCGTGACCGCTTGTTGGCCCCGCAAAACGCCCCTCACGGCAGGCCTGCCGCAGGGCGGCTGCGGTCTCGAATGATGGCAATGTGGTATCCGGTATGCTTGGCATGATCCTGTTCGGCATCCTCATCGGGTTTCAAGTGCCAGTCTCGGCTTTCTGTCAGGGCAGGCCCTTGCACCAGTAAGCCTGACAGATACAAATTAGTCGAATTTTATGTTTTCATCGGTTTTGATCAATTCAATTTATCAACCCTAGAAAATGTTTGATCGCTCATACTGCACCGGCCAAACCACGTTCTGCGCCTTGAGACTCGTCGCCGCCTTGAGCGGCCAATGCGGATCAGCCAGCAAACCGCGCCCCAACAGCACCAGATCGGCGTCACCATTCGCAACAATCGACTCAGCCAGATCAGGCGCGTTGATCAGCCCGACAGCCCCGGTCGCAAGCCCGGTTTCCGCCCTGATCTGACGCGCCAAAGGCACTTGGTAACCCGGATGGATCGGAATCTGCTGGCGCGGATCATTCCCACCAGACGAACAGTCAATCAGATCGACATCGCCACGGTCCTTCAAAACCTTGCAAAGCCGGACACTATCGGCAAGCGACCACCCGCCCTCAACCCAGTCCGTGACGCTGAGCCGGACAAAAAGCGGCAGATCATCGGGCCATTCGCTGCGCATGGCCTCCAGCGACTCGTTCAGAAATCTGATGCGATTGTCAAAGCTGCCACCGTATGCATCAGACCTTGCATTACTGAGCGGGGAATAAAACTGATGGATCAGATAGCCATGCGCGGCGTGCAACTCGATGATGCGAAACCCCGCATCGCGTGCGCGGCGGGTGGCCTGCGCCATTGCATCAAGTTCAGCCTGAATCCCGGCAGCATCCAGTTCAGCAGGCGTTGGCCAGCCATCGGCATAGGCCTTGGCCGAAGCGCTGACAGTGCTCCACCCCCCTTGCGATACCGGAACCGGGCCTGTCCCATCCCAAGGGCGCCCAACTGATGCTTTGCGCCCGGCATGCCCCAACTGGATGGCCGGCACCGCGCCTTGCGCCGTAATGAACCCGGCAATGCGCGCCAAACCATCCCGTTGCGCATCATTCCACAGACCCAGATCATACTGTGTGATACGCCCACGCGGCGCGACATGCACAGCTTCAGTGCACACAATACCGGCCCCGCCTGCAGCCCGCGCACCAAGATGCATAAAATGCCAGTCATTTGGCATGCCATCCTGCGCGGAATATTGGCACATCGGTGACAACATGATCCGGTTGCGCATAGTGACCGCGCGAAAGCTGATCGGCCGGAACAAATGCGGGTTTGGATCACGACGCAGGATTCGGCGGCCATTCTCGCCCGTCACGCGGGAATCGGCGGACTCTGCTTTGTCAGTCATCATCTCTCCCTCAACTGGGCCGAAGGGGCAAAGACCATACCAGCCTACCGCCAAGCCGTCAGAAATTGGGTATTCACAGACAAGCGATAAGTCGAATTTTTATATTTTATCCATGCGGATCAATTACACTGATCACATACCCTATCCAAAGCTGATTGCGGTCCGCGGACAGGTGATCGGACACTCTGCCCCATGTTCGGTGATGATCACCATCTCACCCAAAGCCGCGCC
>JBLRWJ010000088.1:0-11237 GCA_047921315.1 Rhodobacterales bacterium
CCCCTTTGACGTACTGATGCGGTGAACCTGCCCTTGCCGCAGCGGCAGATCGGTACTGAGCCTGTCCAGTGACTTGATCCGCTCACCGATCAGATTGCGGGCGGCATCGTTCATCGACAAAACCGCACCGCTGCGCCCCACGGTGAGCATGGCCAGATCCACCCCGATCCCCGCGCGCTGCAACAAGGACCGATCAGACATATCCTCAGCGCGCCACAAAAACCCACCAGTATCAAGATGTAACACGCTGATCCTCAGGTGGCCGCCGCGCGTGACGATGTCTTCGCGTTCGCTCCCGCTCAAGGCGGCCTTTTCCTGCAGACGCCACAAAACAGGCCCAAGATGTGCCAGCCCTTCCTTGAACAGCATCGGGAGGGTCTGCCCTTGTACAGGGCCAAAACGGGCGTCAGCGGCGGGATTGCAAAACAAAACTTCCCCATCAGCATCTGTCACGACCGAGGGAATAGTATCACGGGCAACCAGTTCGCAAATGGCCGCAACCCGGCGGGTTGCAAACCAATTCAGAGCATGCCCGCCCAACCAGGCCAGCACGATCGCTGACCCCAGCACCGCCGCCGTCGCAATCAGGCCAAGCGAAAACCACATGTCCTGACTGGCATATGCCACCATGACAGACAGGGCACTGAGCCCTGCAAGAACCGGACCATGCCCGGAAATTCGCCGAAAAACCCGCGCAGCAGAAACGCGCGACAACACTAAATACCCCACATCAAGGTCCGATTCTTGATTCGTGAGCCTTTAGAATGCCTGACGAAACCCTAAGCAGTCTTTAATTCTTCACGCTATTGCCGAAAAATTACGCCACCCGCTGCAATCTGGAGAGGAAAAACCCGTCCCCCGATGGGCCGGGCGTCCAGCGATCCATGCCGATCTGGTGCCAATCGGGATATTGCGCCAGAAAGGCCGCGATCCGGTCCTCATTTTCAGCCTTCAGCACCGAACATGTCGCATATGCCAGCACACCCGAGGGGGCCACAAGCCCCGCAGCTTGCGCCAAGATACTATCCTGAATCCGCGTAAGCTCATCCAGCCGTTCACGTGTCAGCAACCATTTCCCCTCTGGCGCACGACGCCATGCACCAGACCCGCTGCAAGGCGCATCGCACAATACCAGATCAAAAGGGGCATGCGCCGCAACCTGCCTATTCTCCAGCATAGTGATCCTGACACCGGCACGCGCCGCACGCGCCGGAAGATCCTTCATCCGCCCGGGCTGGATATCATGCGCAAAGATATCCGCCCCGCCCGCTGCCGCAAGCGTCAGAGACTTTCCGCCGCCACCGGCACAAAAATCCAATATTTTACCGCTGCTTACAGGACAAAGCCTACCTATCACCGCTTGGCTGGAACCGTCTTGCAGCTCTACCAGTCCACTCAGATAGGCTGTCGATTGCGCCACCCGGCGCGCGCCCTCGACAACACGCAAAGCCGTGCTGGCAACAGGATCAACCTGCGTGATGATGCCCTGCTCTGCAAGCGCGATTTGCGCGGCGCGTACCCCTGATTTGCGCGTATTCACACGCAGCATGATCGGGGCGCGGGCCTGCAATACTGCGGCGACCGCCCCGGTCTGCTCGCCAAGGCTGCGGCACAGATCGGGCCAGAGCCAGTCCGGCATATCGCCGGCCTCGGCCCCCGGTTCAGGAGCGCGGCCCGCGACCTTTTCATTATCGCTCAGATGGTCCGGCGCATGACCCTGTCCGGTAAACAGCGCGTCAACATCGCCCCCCTCCGCCCTGACAAGGCCGATCATCAGCCCCCGCCCCGTCAACGCCCCGCCCAAAGCCGCCAGAGACCGTTTGCGCCGCAACGCATCAAACACCAGATCGCGCAGCGCCGCGCGGTCCCCCGATCCGGCAAAACGGCTGCGCCTTGCCCAGCCGGTCAGCGCCTTTTCCGCAGGCATTCCATCAAGGATCTGGTCCAGCACCTCGCAGGCGGCTGCCACTCTGGCCGCGGGTGTCATGGGCACGCCCCCGCACGATATCCGCCGATCAAACAGCGCGTTCCGGTTTGCGCGACTATTGCCACAGACATCTCAGCGATCCTTGATCTTGCGCAAAAGGTAGATATCCATGATCCACCCATGTGCGGCCTTGGCTTGCGCCCTTGCGGCCAGAATAGGCTCTGCCATATCGGCAAGCGGGCCTGCAAGGCAGATCTCGTTCTGCATCCCGACATAGGCCCCCCACCAGATGTGATAGCGCGCCATATCCAGCGCCGTGAAGGCGCCGCCCGCATCCAGCATGACCACAGCCGTATCGGCCCCCTGCGGCCAGCCGGTATCGCGCAACTGCCGCCCCGTGGTGATGATCACAGGCGCCCCCAGATCATTGAGCGGGATAGCATGCGCCGCGCACAGGGCCTGAATGGCGGTGATGCCGGGAATGACCTTGATCGTCAGCGGCATGGTTTTGCCGATACGCCCCGCAATCCGCAGCGTGCTGTCATAAAGGGACGGATCACCCCAGACCAGCAATGCCACATGCGGCCCGCCGCCCTGCGCCAGATGTGCGGTGATCCTGTCCTGCCAGATTTCTGCGATAGCATCATGCCACGCGTTCACGCGGGTCAGGTAATCCGGCATTGCGGGGTCACGCACCGGCAGATCAAACCCCTCGATCCGCGTGGCGGGATTGGTGACGCAGGTCTTGCAGATCGTTTGGCGCAGCCCGGCCAGATCGGCCTTGTCCTCGCCCTTCAACGGGATCAGGATCAGGTCAGCCGCATTCATCGCCTTGGCGGCTTGGATGGTGACATGATCCGGATTGCCGGTGCCGATCCCGATCAGGGTAAGCGTGATCATCAAGCCCTCATTCCCATAAAAACGAGGCGCGACCCGCAGGATCGCGCCCCTTCTTGTCATTATGCCAGATCAGGCGCCGGAATACAGGCGCGGCGTGACCAGCGGCGGCGGTGTTTTGCCGCGCAGGGCCTTGGCCCCGGCCAGCACAGCCAGATCGACCAGCGGTTCAAGGATGATCACGGCCAGATAGGCCACCGCGAATGTGCCCACCGGCCCGAAAGCTTCGCTGCCCATGCCATAGATCGCCCAGAACGCAACCCAGGCCACAACGCCGCCCTGATAGCAGGCCGACAGCGCCAGAACCTGGCTGTATTTCAGATCAACATAGGCGGTGCCCGGCGCGATGATACGGCGTGCCAGCGCTGTCAGCGCGAAAAGCGGCACCAGCAGCGTGGTCATATTCATCGCGAATTGCGGCAGATCGGAAGGGGAAAAGAACATGCCCTGAATGAGCAACCCAAGCGCAAGCCCGATCGCGGATGGCCCCGCCCCAAGGATCAGGAACAAGGTGGACCCAAGGATAAAATGCACCTCGGATACGCCAACGGGGAAGGTTGGCAGCACCTCGAAAAATACAAATGTCAGCACGGCGGCCAAACCGCTGCGAATCGTGAGCGATGTCGCCCCCCGCTCCAGAATGGCATGGCGCGCATACCACAGACCCGTGGCGCCAGCCGCAGCCGCAGTTGTGTAACTCAGAGTGATTTTTGCCCCATCAACGAGGCCCGGTTCGATATGCATATCAGTCTCCTTGCCGTCACACCCGACGGCGGATGGTTTCATCAGGCAAGGCCGGTCTCCTGGCTGGCGGGTCGTGACGATCATTCCCCTTCCCGGCCGTGTGAACGGCCAGTGGGCTATTGAATGACCGCTCACCGCTGACAGTCGCGGGGGCGGCTGGGGTGGGGGCGCCGCGATTTGGTCCGCCCTTCCCCATTCCCGTTTCAGCCCCTTGCGTCTCCCGCGCGGGGCACCTTTGCGCTTTGGTTTTGCGCCCATGTGTCATGTCGGTCAAGTCCGCATATGACACATGGGCGACGAAATCAGTTCCCGTCCTGAAATTCCGCCAATGGCCCATAAAGGATCAGCGCGGGATGATCGCTGCGCGCCTCTGACAGGCTGGCGGCCAGATCGCCGATGGTGCTGCGGTGCAGATGCTGATGCGCGTGGCCCACCGCCTCGGCCAGCAGGGCGGGTGTGGTGGCGGGCAGGCCATTGGCGATCAGGGCCGTGGCCAAGGCCGGAAAGGTGCGTTTGCCCATGAACACCACCGTTGTGGCCAGCGGATCGGCCAGCGCGGCCCAGTTCATATCCTGCGGCAACTGGCCAGAGACATCGGCCCCCGTGATGAACTGCACCCGCCGCGCCGTCAGACGCCGTGTCAACGGGATGCACGCCGCCGCGGCAGCCGCACAGGCCGAGGGCACGCCGGGGATGATTTCATAGGAGATACCCGCCTGCACCAGCGCCGCGATCTCTTCCTCCAGCCGCCCGAAAATGCCGCTATCGCCGGATTTCAGCCGCACCACATGCGCGCCTGTCATCGCGTGATCCACCAACAGGCGGCTGACATGGTCTTGCTTGGGTGAAGGGCGCCCCGCGCGTTTGCCCACCGCGATCAGTTCGGATTGCGCCCCGGCATGGGCCAGGATCGGCCCCGATGACAGATCATCGAACAAGATGATATCGGCGCGCCCCAGACGGTTTACCGCCTTGAGGGTCAACAGGTCAGGATCGCCCGGACCGGAGGAGACAAAAGAGACATAGCCGCTCATATCTGGTGCTCGCCTGATTGGTGCTCGCCTGTCTGGTGCTCACTTGTGACAGTGGCCGCCGCGATCAAATGGAAGAAGGTGCCGCTGGCGCAACCGCCGCCATCAAACAAGCGGTATGATCCGGTCTCTGGCACAGGCTGTCCTGTCGCATCGGTTACGGATGCAAGGGCGGCATCGGGCTGCGACAGGATCGTGGCATAGTGAAACTCGTGCCCGCGCAACGCATTGCCCGCCGCCAGCCCCGGCACCGCATGATGTGGCCGCGCCAGACGGTAGCCCAGATGCATCCGGCGCTTGGCAAAGCTGGTCTCCAGCCCCAAAAGCCCCACCATCGCATGCCGCGTGCCATCCGCCGCCACCAGCCCCTGCCCCAGCGCCATATAGCCCCCGCATTCGCCATGCACCGGCCGTGTGCTGGCAAACTCCGTCAATCCGTTGCGAAAGCCATGGCAACCGCTCAACCGTCCGGCATGCAATTCAGGATAGCCCCCCGGCAACCAGCACACGGTGGCGGATGGATCAGGGGCCTCATCGGCAAGCGGCGAAAACGGCAAGATCGTCGCCCCCTGCGCGCGCCATTCCGCCAGAAGATGCGGATAGACAAAGGAAAACGCCGCATCGCGGGCCAGCGCGATCCGCTCACCCGGAGCCGGAATTGGTGCCGGAATTGATGCAGGGATAGGGGCCGCACCATGGGCCGCCGCCACAGCATCCCGCTGCGCGGCAACAGACCGGATCGCCGCCAGATCGCAATGCGCTGACACGAAAGCCGCCGCCTCGGCCAGTATCGCCTCCAGCCTTGGCAGTTCCTCGGCCTGCACAAGGCCCAGATGCCGTTCTGGCAGCGAAATCTCGGCCTTGCGCGGCAGCGCGCCCAGCACACGCAGGCCTGCCGCCTCCATCCCCACACGGATCAGCGCCTCATGGCGCGGCGAGGCAACCTTGTTCAGGATCACCCCCGCCACGTTCAGCCCCTTGCGGAACTGCGCCATGCCGTAAGCCACCGCCGCCGCTGTTTGCGCCTGCCCCGACACATCCAGTACCACGATCACCGGCCAGCCCATCATCGCGGCGACATCGGCGCTGGCCCCGTTGCCCGCCTCGCCCGCAATCGCCACACCGTCAAACAACCCCATGGAGCCTTCGGCCACGATCAGATCAGCCCCCTGCGCCTGTAGCGCCAGCCGCCGGATCCGCGCCTCGGTCATCGACCAGCTATCCAGATTGACCGACACGCGCCCCGCTGCGGCGGTATGAAAGGCCGGATCAATGTAATCCGGCCCGCTTTTGAAAGGCTGCACGCAGAGGCCCTGCGCCCGGAACGCCGCCAACAGGCCCAGCGTGACCGTGGTTTTGCCGGTGCCGGATGCGGGCGCGGAAATCAGGATGCCGGGGGGCAAGTGACTGGAGGGGAAGTCTGATATCTGCATCATATGCTGTCCGGAAAACGCGGATTGGTGCCTACAGGACGGTAGCGGCGATCATAATCGCCCGCGTAAAGCCTGCTTTCGTCAAACGTCTCGGCCCCGATGGCATGGCCCACAAGGATCAACGCCGTGCGCTCGCCCTCGCCGATGGCCGGATCAAGCGTGCCCAGCGTGGCGCGGATCACCCGCTGATCCGGCCAGCTTGCACGGAACACCACCGCCACAGGGCATGCACCACCATAATGCGGGATCAGGCGCGCCATCACCTCGGCCAGCAGATGCACCGACAGATGCAGCGCCAGCGTTGCCCCTGTGCGGGCGAAATTCTCAAGGCTCTCGCCATCCGGCATCGCGGTCGCGCGCCCCGATGTGCGCGTCAGGATCACCGATTGCGCCACACCGGGCAGCGTCAGTTCCGCGCCCAGCACCGCCGCCGCCGCTGCAAAAGAGGGCACGCCCGGCGTGACATCATAGGCGATGCCCAGCGCGCGCAGGCGGCGCAACTGTTCGCCCATCGCGGACCAGACCGACAGATCACCCGAATGCAGCCGCGCCACATCATGACCCGCGCTGTTCGCGGCCACGATCTCGGCCATGATCTCATCAAGGCTCAAGGATGCGGTGTTCACAATCCGCGCCCCCGCCGGGCAATGCGCCAGAAGCGCCTCGGGCACCAGACTACCCGCATAAAGGCAAACCGGACAGGCCGCGATCAGATCGCGCCCCCGCAGCGTGATCAGATCGGGGGCACCAGGGCCCGCACCGATGAAATGAACCGTCATTCTGCCTCTCCTACTTGTTCAGCCATGGCGCAGGTTGCCATGCCATCTGCATCCGCGATCCGCGCCACTGTTATCCTTGCGCCACCACCCGCCGCGCCCGTTCCCGCCGCACACAGGGCCACAGCACACTGGGCCACCGCATACTCGGCCGCCGCACACTGGGCCGCCGCACACAGGGCCGCCGCCTCGGCCACCGATCCGGTGCCGTAAAGCGCCTTCACCCGCGCCGATTGCGTGGGCGTCACCACCCCTTGCACCGTCACCGCATAGACGCGCAAACCCCGTTCGGCGGCCAGCGCCCGCAAGGGCTGCGCCGCGGCCTTGGCCGGCAGGCTGGCCAGCGCCTCGGCCTTACCGCCCTGCGCCTCGACCGCATCCAGCACGGCGCGCAGCGCCGCAAGCGTGGCACCGGCGCGAAACCCGAAACCTGCAACCCTCATCGCGTGACACTCCATTGCACCACCGGACGCGCCGCTGTCCAGCCGCGAAAGCCACCCAGCGGCGTGGCCTCGGCCAGATCGATGCGCATAAGCTGCCCGCCAAAGCGCGTATGGCAGCCCGCCAGCACCGCCTCGGTCTCCAGCGTGACACCATTGGCCACCAGACGGCAGCCCGGTGGCAACATCGGCCATAGGTGATCATAAAGCGCGCCGTCACCACCGCCACCGATGAACACCGCATCCGGCGCAGGCAACCCCGCCAAGACAGCGGGGGCGCGCCCCTCGGTCACGTCCAGCCGGTGAGCCACGCCAAACGCAGCCGCATTGGCGCGGATATTGCCCGCCCGCGCGCTGCGCGCCTCGATGCAATGGGCCACACCGCCCGCCAGACACCATTCGACCGAAACAGACCCCGACCCGCCGCCAATATCCCACAGCCGCAGCCCCGCACGCGGTGCCAGCGCCGACAGGGTCAGCGCCCGCACAGGCCGTTTGGTGATCTGGCCGTCATGCATGAACAGATCATCCGGCAGGCCCGCACAGCGTGGTAAACCCGCATCACGCGACAGATCGGCCCCGTCCAGCGCCACCGCCACGGGAGCGGCAATATCGGCCCATGCGGTACCATCGCGCAGCCTTTCGCGCGGGCCGCCCAGCGCCTCGCAAACCGTGATCCGCGTGGCGGCAAACCCGTTCTTTTGCAGCCACGCCCCCAATGCGGGCACCGCGTCCGCATCACGCAGCGTGCAGATCACCCGCACCCCGCGCCCCAGCACGGCACGCAAGCGCGCAAAAGGGGCTGCATGCAGGCCAAGGCAGATCACATCCTCCAGCCGCCAGCCCATCCTTGCCGCCACCAAGGAGAACACCCCCGCCACCGGATAGGCGCGCCATTCCGCGCGCGACAGATGCGCCGCCACAGAGCCGCCCGCCCCGCACCAGAACGGATCGCCCGAGACCAGCATCGCCACGCGTTGCCCCTTGCAGGCCAAGAGCGGGGCCAGATCAAACGGCACCGGCCAGACCTGCCCCTTGGCCCCCACATCGGTCAGTGCCAGATGACGCGGCGCGCCGAACACGATTTCCGCCCGCGCCAGCGCATCACGGCTTGCAACCGGCAAGCCTGCCAGTCCATCCTCGCCCAATCCGATGATCGACAACCAAGGCTCAGCCATGACACGCATCCTTCTGCTCGGCGGCACAACCGAGGCCAGCCAGCTTGCCCGCATTTTGGCACAAGCGGGGGCGGATGCGGTGTTTTCCTACGCGGGCCGCACCGACAGCCCCGTGGCGCAGCCCTTGCCCACGCGGATCGGCGGCTTTGGCGGTGTAGCGGGGCTGGTGCACTATATCACCGATCAGGCGATCACCCATGTCGTGGATGCCACCCACCCCTTTGCCGCACAAATGAGCCGCAATGCCCATGCCGCCTGCGCCGCGACAGGCGCCGCGCTGATTGCGCTGGAACGCGCGCCGTGGCAGGCGCAACCCGGCGACATCTGGACCCATGTGCCCGATACCGAGGCCGCTGTGCAGGCCCTGCCCGATGATCCCGCCCGCGTGTTTCTGGCCATTGGCAAGCAACAGCTTGCGGCTTTTGCCGCCATGCCGCAGCATCACTATCTGCTGCGACTGGTTGATCCCGGCCCTGTGCCCCTGCGCCGCGCCACCACGATCATCGCGCGCGGACCTTTTGATGTGGCCGGCGATACCGCCCTGATGCGGGATCATGCCATCACCCATATCGTGGCCAAGAATGCAGGCGGCGCGGGCGCTGCGGCAAAGCTGGAATCGGCACGCCATCTGCGCCTGCCGGTGATCCTGATTGACCGGCCCGCCCTGCCGCCGCGCCCCGTGGCTGCCAGCCTGGCCGAGGTGATGGCCTGGCTGGCTCATTCCGGCACCCTGTCCACCACCGAACGCGGCGTATAAAGCCAGCGCCCCACGCGGCGCGTCGCCTCATTGCCGACAATCACCACCGTGCGCATATCGGCCATCTCGGGTGTGGCCTCGGCCAGAGTGACGGTATCGAGCGCCTCATCGGGGGTGCTGACGGCGCGGGCAAACAGGATCAGGCGCGCCGGCTCGCATTCCTCGCGCAGGATCTCCAGCACGCGGGTAAACTGATGCGGGCGCGATTTCGAGCGCGGATTGTAGAACGCCATGGCAAAGCCGCCCCTTGCGGCATGGCGCAACC
This sequence comes from Rhodobacterales bacterium, assembly GCA_047921315.1. Classification (GTDB taxonomy): domain Bacteria; phylum Pseudomonadota; class Alphaproteobacteria; order Rhodobacterales; family Rhodobacteraceae; genus Seohaeicola. The sequence goes on from JBLRWJ010000088.1 coordinate 9,449, forward strand.
GCCGCTCAACCTCGGCAAAGGGTTTGAGGTTGTCGCTGAGGTTGATGGCGCAGAAATCATGGCCCAAGGGCGCGCCCGCCTTTGCGGCGGCGGCGAGCATCGCGGTGATGCCGGGCAGGATGCGGATATCGGTGGCGTGATAGTCCGGCTGCGCCTCCAGCCCCTCGAACAGCGCAGAGGCCATGGCGAACACGCCCGGATCACCCGATGACACGATCACCACCCGCCGCCCCTGCGCCGCCAGCCTGAGGGCCAGTGCAGCGCGGTCCAGCTCCACCCGGTTGTCGGACGGATGCAGCACCAACCCCTCACGCGGGGCCACCCGCGCCACGTAAGGGATATAGCCCACCACATCCGTGGCCTCGGCCAGCGCCGCCGTTACCTCCGGCGTCACCAGCGCCTCGGCCCCCGGCCCCAGCCCCGCCACTGTGACCCAGCCTGTCATTCAGGGCCACCCGCTTCAGGGCGGCGGCCCTGCCCATGCACCAGCACGATGGCGAAATAGGGGCAATCGGCGGCGTCCACCTCGGCCAGACGGGCAATCCGCTGGCCGGGCATGGTGCCACGCTCGATCAGCCAGGCATCCTCCAGCCGCCCGGCAGCGGCCAGCGCCCGGCGCACACGCGGCAGATTGCGGCCCGTTTTCATGATCGCCAGCGCATCGGCAGCTTTCATATGGCGGATCAGATCACCCTCTGGCAGCGTGCCCATCAGCACCGTCAGCACATCATCGCCCCATGTGATCGGCTGGCCTGTCGCGTTCCAGCAGCCGACCATGCCGGGAATGGCCGGGATCACATCAATCGGCACATGGTCCTTCAGCCGCGTATAAAGATGCATGAAAGAGCCGTAAAAGAACGGGTCCCCCTCGCAGAGCACCACAACCTCGGCCCCTGTGCCAACCAGATCCTTCAGCCGCGCCGCCCAACTGTCATAAAACTGTGCCAGCAGGCGGATATAGTCGGGGCTGTCGAAGGGCAATTCGGTCGTGACCGGATATTCCATCGGATATTCCGTCACACCTGCCGCCAGCATACCCTCCACGATGCGCCGTGCCTGACCGGGGCGGCCTGCCTTGCGGAAGAACGCCACATGCCGCGCCGCGCGGATCGCACGGTCGGCGCGCACCGACATCAGATCGGGATCGCCGGGGCCAAGCCCGGCGCAGATGATCCGCCCCGTTGTCATGTCCCCCGTTATCGCGCCCATTGTCATTCCTTGCGACTGGCCAAGGCGTTCACCGCCGCCACCGTGATGGCGCTGCCGCCCAGCCGCCCCGCCACGATGACCGATGGCACCGGCGGGTCCGCCATCAACGCCGCCTTGGATTCCGCCGCCCCGATAAAGCCGACCGGACAGCCAATAATCGCGGCAGGACGCGGGCAAGCGGCGTCTTCCAGCATATTGAGCAGATGGAACAGCGCCGTGGGCGCGTTACCTATGGCCACGACTGCGCCATCAAGATAGGGCCGCCACAGCTCCAGCGCGGCGGCGGAACGGGTTGTGCCCATGTCGGCGGCCAGCCCCGGCACCATCGGGTCACGCAGGGTGCAGATCACCTGATTATCCGCAGGAAGGCGCGCCCGCGTGATCCCCTCGCTGACCATATGCGCATCGCACAGGATCGGCGCGCCCGCCTCCAGTGCCGCGCGCGCCGCAATGGCCATGCCGGGGGTGAATTGCACGAACTGTTCCAGCCCGACCATGCCCGCGGCATGGATCATGCGGACGGTCACGATCTCCTCCTCCGGCGTGAACCGCGACAGATCGGCCTCGGCGCGGATCGTGG
>JBLRWJ010000089.1:0-11076 GCA_047921315.1 Rhodobacterales bacterium
TAAAGCATGTCACACAAAAGGCCGTATGGGGTTTTGAACTGCCTCACGCGGACCCAGCGCGGAATCAAGGCGCAAAGCGCCGCCGCGCGATCGCCGACACGCGGGGTGCATCGTGCGGGCGTTACCCGTCCAACCGCGCCAGATCAGCCACTGTCAGGCAGATGCTGCGGATGCGGTGCAGCAGGTTCAGACGGTTGCGGCGGATGATCTCGGCCTCGGCGTTGATCTGGGCTGCGTCGAAAAACGCATCAATCGGCGCGCGCAAGCCTGCCATGGCGGACATGGCGGTGGCGAAATCCTCGGCCTGCATGGCGGGGATGATCGCCGCCTCGGCCCTATCAAGCGCGGCAAACAGCGCACGTTCGGCATCGGATTCGGCAAATTTCACATCCGCGCCAAAGCTGTATTCGACGCCATCCTTTTCCTCGGCCTGAGACAGGATGTTATTGGCCCGCTTGAACCCTTGCAGCAGGTTTTCCCCATCATCGGTTTGCAGGAAAGCCGCCAGCGCCTCGGCGCGCTTGACCAGCAGGGTCAGGTCATCATTGCCGGGCATGGCAAGGCAGGCGTCAATCACATCATGGCGGATGCCTTGGTCCTTGAGGTAGACCTTGAGGCGGTCATGGAAGAAGGACAGAAGGTCGGCCGCTTTGTCATCATATGCCCCAGCGAAGAAGGGCCGAAGCGTGCCTTGATCGCGTTCTGCGAAATGGCTTTTGAACAACGGAACAAGCGCAGATTTCGCCCCATTCCCCAGCACCAGCCGGATCACGCCCAAGGCAGCACGCCGCAGGGCGTAGGGGTCTTTGCTGCCTGTCGGCTTTTCATCAATCGCCCAGAAACCTGTCAGCGTGTCGATCTTGTCGGCCAGCGCCACGGCGACTGATACGGGATGTGTGGGCACGCTATCGGTTGGCCCCAAGGGTTTGTAATGCATCTCGCACGCCTCTGGCACGCCATCGTCATGGCCTGCGGCCTCTGCGTAATACCGCCCCATAAGCCCTTGAAGTTCGGGGAATTCCCCGACCATCTCGGATTGCAGATCGGCCTTGGCCACGCGGGCGGCCTCGGCGGCGAGATCGGGTTGCGCGCCCACAAGCGGCGCAATCTCGCGCGCCAGTGCCGCGATGCGCGCCACGCGATCCGCTTGCGAGCCGAGCTTGTTGTGGAACGTGACCGAGGCCAGACCCGCGCCCATGCCTTCCAGCCCCTTGGTTTTCACCGTGCGCAGGTCGTTTTCCCAGAAAAACCGCGCATCTGACAGGCGGGCGAACAGCACCTTTTGATTGCCTGCAAGGATCGTCGCGCCGTGATCGCGGGTTTCGATATTGGCGACGGTGATGAACCGCTCGATCCGGCCTGTCTTGGGGTTACGGACGCTGAAAAACTTCTGATGTTCCTTCATCGAGGTTTGCAAAACCTCTGGCGGCAGGCCCAAAAACGCCTCGTCAATCGTGCCCATCAGCACCACGGGCCATTCAACCAGCCCCGCCACCTCGGCCAGCAGGGCCTGATCCTCGACCACGTCGAACCCGTTGGCGAAGGCTTGGTTCGTCGCCTCGGCCCAGATCGCATCGGCGCGCGCCGCCGGATCAAGGATCACGTGGTTCTGCCTGAGCTTTGCGCTGTAATCCTCGAAAGAGGATACAGAAAATGGCCCCTTGCCCATGAAGCGGTGGCCTTGGGTCATGTTGCCTGCGGTGATCCCCTCCACCGTCAGCGGCACCACATCCGCGCCCGCCTCATCGGTCAGAATGCACAGGATCGACTGCAGCGGCCGGACCCAGCGCAAGGAACCCGCCCCCCAGCGCATGGATTTGGGCCATGGGAAATTGCGAATCGTATGCTCCAGCACCTCGGCCACGATATCCGCCGCCGGTCGGCCCGGTTTTTCCACCACGGCAAAGAATACCCGCGCCTTGCCTGCGTCACGCTCCACCAATTGGTCGCGGGTCAGGCCCGCACCGCGCAAGAACCCTTCGATCGCCTGCGCGGGCGCATCGACGCGGGGGCCTTTGCGTTCCTCGCGCAAGGTGGGCGAGTTGGCCAGCAGCCCCTCAACCGCCAGCACCAGACGGCGCGGCGTGGAAAAAGCGGCAGCGCCCGCATAGGTCAGCCCCGCCTCGACCAGACCATTGGTCACCAGCTTTTTCAAATCCTCGGCGGCGCGGGCCTGCATCCGCGCGGGGATTTCTTCAGAGAAGAGTTCAATCAGCAGATCAGGCATGGATCAGTTTCCTTCCGGGGGAGGCGGGCAATCATCAGGGGCGGGCTGGCCATCAAACACGACCGCGCCGCAGCGGTTGATCTGGTGCCAGACAAAGCCACGGCCATCGGGCATCACCGCGATCACCCGGTCAATGCCGTAGCGGATATTCTCAACCCCCATCACGGCCTGCGCGCTGCCATCTTCAAGCGCGGCCCCGATCTCGCGGGCATCGAAACAGTCAAACCATTTCGGGGCCAGCAATGGCACCGCGCGGGGATAGGGCTGATAGGTCGCGGCAATCTCGTCCGGGGTCAGCGAGGTGCGGAAACAGGCGCGATAGCGGATCGGGCTGCTATCGGAATCAATCGCCTGAAAGGCGGCATGCGGCATCGGTTCCGGCAGGCCGCTGGCCAGCGTCACCGCCAGCACATCATCAGGGCCAGAGGCGTCTATCTGGTCATAATAGCCATAGACCTGCAGGTAATACATCGCCCCGCCACCGATCAGCGCGGCGGTCAGGATCAGGATCGACAGAAATTTTCCCATCAGGCGGCCCAGCCCCCGGCATCGGTCTGCACAAAAGCATCGGCGCATTGTTTCGCCAGCGCCCGCACACGCCCGATATAGGCCTGCCGTTCGGTCACCGAGATCACGCCGCGCGCATCCAGCAGGTTGAACAGATGGCTGGCCTTGATGCATTGGTCATAGGCGGGATGCGCCATGATGATACGCTTGCCGGTTTTCGGGTCTTCGGCAGGGACCGCCAACAGACGGGCGCATTCGGCCTCGGCATCCTCAAAATGGCGCAACAGCATCTCTGTGCTGGCCGCGTCAAAGTTGTGGCGGCTGTATTCCTGTTCAGTCTGGCGGAACACATCGCCATAAGTCAGCGGGATCGGCGCATCGGGGTCGTTATAGGGCATGTCCATCACGTGATCGATACCCAGCACATACATCGCCAGACGTTCCAGACCATAGGTCAGCTCGCCCGATACCGGATGGCAATCATGCCCGCCGACCTGCTGGAAATAGGTGAATTGCGACACTTCCATCCCGTCGCACCAAACCTCCCAGCCCAGCCCCCATGCGCCCAGCGTCGGGCTTTCCCAGTCATCCTCGACAAAGCGGATATCATGCAGGCCCATGTCGATGCCAATCGCCTCAAGGCTGCCCAGATACAAGGCCTGCAGATCGGGCGGGCTGGGTTTGATCAGAACCTGAAACTGGTAGTAATGCTGCAAACGGTTGGGGTTTTCGCCATAGCGCCCATCCGTGGGGCGGCGCGAGGGCTGCACATAGGCCGCAGCCCAGCCTCGCGTGCCCAGACTGCGCAGCGTGGTGGCGGGGTGAAACGTGCCAGCACCCACCTCCATGTCATAGGGTTGCATGACGGCGCAGCCCTTGGCGGCCCAATAGGTTTGCAGCCGCAGAATGATGTCCTGAAAGCTGCGCGGTGTCGTGCGTGTCTCTACCATAATATCCGTTCCAGCATTCCGTGATGATGCGTCCTGTCGCGCCTGTGGCCGCGAATTGCACCGCAAAGCCGCCCGATTGCGCGCCCTACCTAAGCGGCGCGTTGCATGGGGTCAATTCTGAGATAACGCATTATTGGGGTGCATGCAGGGCTGGATTTGCTAAAACACCATCGAAGCAGCCGCTCAAGGGCAAAACATATAGGCAGGGTCACATTCCCATCATGTTGAGATTCATTATTGCGATTGTCGGGGTTGTCGCGTGCCTCATCCGGCCTGCGCTTGCACAACAAGAGGTTGTTTGGGTCCAGATCGAGGCCAGTTCAACCCTTGCCGAAGCACAGGACCGCGCCCGCGCCTATGCTGCTGAATTGCCGGATGTGAACGGGTTTGCCCTGCCCACAGGCTGGTATGCCATTGCGCTGGGGCCATATACCCGCCCCGATGCCGAACAGGTGTTGCGCGTCTACCGTGCCGAACGAGCCATCCCCAGTGACAGCTATATCGCCTTTACCAGCGCGTTCCGGCAGCAGTTCTGGCCCATCGGGGCCAATGTGCTGAACCTGCCGCCGCTTGCGGCCCTGCCGGATGCAGCGGAAACGCCCACCGCCACCGCCGCGCTGCCGGACATCTCCGACAGCACGGCCCCCGCCACCGACGAGGCGGGTATCCCGCAGCCCCCCCTGCCCGACGAAACCCCCGCCGAGGCCCGCGCCAGCGAGGCACAACTGACCCGCGACGCGCGCGAGGCCTTGCAGATCGCGCTGAAATGGGCGGGGTTTTATGACGGGCTGATTGACGGGGCTTTCGGGCGTGGCACGCGCGGATCAATGGCGGCATGGCAAGAGGCCAATAATTTCGCGCCAACCGGCATTCTGACCACGCTGCAACGCGAAACGCTGCTGAACCAGTATAACGCGGTCCTGCAGGGCTTGGGCCTGCGCATGGTCCGTGATGATACGGCGGGCATCGAGATGATGCTGCCACTGGGCGTGGTGAGCCGTGGCCAGACCGAGCCGCCATTCGTGCATTATGACCCCGTTGGCGATATCGATTCGCGGGTTCTGCTGATCAGCCAGCAAGGCGACACGGGCACGATGTTTGGCCTTTATGACATCATGCAAACGCTGGAAATCGTACCGATGGACGGCCCGCGCGAACGCCGCGATGATGGGTTTACCCTGATCGGACAGGGCGGTGATTTCGTCTCTCATACCGAGGTGAGCCTTCGCAACGGGCGCATCAAGGGCTTTACCCTTGTCTGGCCCGCCGGGGATGAGGACCGCCGCCTGCGCCTGCTGGGCGAGATGCAGAAAAGCTTTACCCGCATTGACGGGGTGCTGGATTTCGCCGCAGGCATGCCGGGCGAGCAGCGGATCGATCTGGTCTCGGGGTTGGAAATCCGCAAGCCGCGCCTGACGCGGTCGGGGTTCTATGTGGATGGGGCAGGCACGGTTGTCACCTCGGCGGATGCGGTGGCGGGTTGCGGGCGGATCACGCTGGACAATGACGCGGATGCGCAGGTGATCGGTGCGGATGACGCGCTGGGCATCGCGGTCTTGCAGCCGAACCGCGCATTGGCGCCCATCACCACGGCCAGCTTTCAGACGATCACACCACGGTTGCAATCCGAAATCTCGGTGGCTGGATTCTCCTATGGTGGCATTCTCAGCGCGCCGACCCTGACATTCGGGCGGCTGGCGGATCTGCGGGGCCTGAACGGTGAGGACAACCTCAAGCGGCTGGAGCTTGACGCCCTGCCCGGCGATATCGGCGGGCCGGTTCTGGATGCCGGCGGGGCGGTTGTGGGCATGTTGCGCCCCGCGCCTGAAACTGATCGACAACTGCCGGACAATGTCAGCTTCAGCGTGGATTCCGGTGCGATCACGGCGCTGCTGGATCAGCTTGGTCTGACATCCGCAGTTGCCAATGGCGGAACAGCCCTGCATCCGGTTGATCTGACACGGCAGGCCAGCGCGATGACCGTCCTTGTCGGCTGCTGGGACTGACTTCTGCCTTTTGTGGCCAAAGACATTATCAAGGGACGCGCCAGCCGCGTCCCTTTTTTGTTCAGACCCGCCAGAAGCCGACAGTAAAGACCGCAAAAACAACCAGCAGTTCCAGACGCCCCACGAACATGGTGAAACACAAAATCCATTTCGCGGTATCGTTCAACCCTGCGAAATTCCCCGCGGGACCGATCTCATCGCCCAAACCGGGGCCGATATTGGCAATCGCCGTGGCCGCCCCCGATACCGATGTGATGAAATCCAGCCCCGTCAGCGACAGCGCCACGGCGACCAGACCCAATGTCAGCAAAAAGAACCCGAAGAACGAGATCACCGAATCCATCACGTCCTCGGTGATCGGTGCCCCTTCAAAGCGTGGCACGAAAATACCATGCGGCATCTGGGTTTTGCGGATCTGCGCCTTGATCGACGAAAACAGGATCTGATAGCGGAAAATCTTGACCGAACATGCCGTTGACCCCGCGCAGCCCCCGATCAACCCGATGAAAAAGAACATGCTGACCAGCAGACTGCCCCATCCCATATAGTCCACACTGGCATAGCCTGTGCCGGTCATGATCGATGTGATGTTGAACAGCGCCTCACGAAATGCCTGTTCGGGGTGGTTGGGAAATACCGATGTCAGGATCAGCGCCGTGCCGATCGCCAATCCCGCGATGATCCCGACCAACCAGCGCACCTGACTGTCGCGCCACAGCGGGCTGGCCGTTCCGTTGATCAGTTGCACATAGCGCACGAACGGCAATGCCGCGAGGATCATATAGAAAGAGGCGACATATTCCAACGGACCGGAAAACGCCCCGAATGACGCATCATAGGTGGAAAAGCCGCCCGTTGATATTGTTGTCAGCGCATGCACCGTAGCGTCAAAGGCGTTCATGCCCAACACCATATAGCTGATCATACAGGCAACCGTCAGGCCCACATAGATGATCGAGATTTGCGAAGCGATGGCGCTTGCACGCGGCAGGATCTTTCCCATCGTCTCGAAGGCTTCGGATTTGAAAATCTGCATCCCGCCCACGCGCAGTTCCGGCAAAAACACCATCGCCACCACGATAATCCCGATCCCGCCCAGCCATTGCAGGATACCGCGCCACAGCAACAGCCCTTTGGGCATGTCGTCCAGACCGGAGAACACCGTTGATCCGGTGGTTGTCATGCCCGACATCGCCTCGAAAAAGGCATCGACCAGACGGGCATCGGTCGCGCCCAGCACAAAGGGCATCGCGCCGAACAAGGGCAGGACCAGCCAGACGCCACTGGTCAGAATAAAGGTTTGTTGCAGGGTCAGCCCTTCGCGCGCGCCATTGCTACAGGCCAGCGCCACAAGGCTACCGATCAGAAAGGTCAGGATCGCGGACACCGCGAAAACCGGCCATTGGCCCCGCCCCTCTGCCAGATCAACAGCAAGCGGTGGCACCATGGTCACACCAAGGGCCGCGACCAACAGGCCGATCACATATCCTACGGGTCGCAGATCCAACATGGCGCAAGGCTTGGCCGCAGCGCGCGGCGCTGTCAAGCGCTACGCATTGCAACCAATTCAACGCACATGCAATCAGAGGAAAAACGTATCCCGGAACACATAGCGCGGGATATCATCACGGGTGATGCCCATCGCGGCCAGCTCTTCATCAGATTTCGCGTTCATCGCTTCAATCTCGTCCATCCGCGATTTGCGATGCATATAGGCGTTCATCCCCTGCCCCAGTCCGGCAAAAAACGCATCGATCCGCGCCAGAAGGCGGGCACGCACATCGCCGCGGCTTTGGGTCAGGTTTGTTGTTTGGGTAGCCATTGGAAACCTCGTTCTTCGTTGTTTCAGTTGTCTCCCTACCGCTCAATATAGGTCAGCATTGATGACTTTACCACCAACAATGCCGCAACGCAGCATTGCGCTGAGGGCAAGACAAACCGCGCATCGTTGAAAAAATGCCTGCCAGAATGGCCAAAGGCTGCCCAATCGGACAGCCTTTGGTCTGTGCATGTGCAGATTATCGGGCCTGCGCGGATCAGGCCGGATGTTTAAGGCCCGACATTTCAGGCCCAGTACAGATCGCGGAACACATATTGGACGATCTGGTCACGGCGAATGCCGATTTGCGCCAATTCGGCATCGCTCAGGGCTTCCAGCGCCTGAATCTGATCCGTCCGCGCACGGCGCGCCACATAGGCATTGAAAGCACGGTTGAACCATGCGGTGAAATTTGCCCAGCCAATAATGCCTTGGGCAATGGTGATGTTGGTTGTATTGCTGCTCATCTGCGTTGTCCTTGATCCACACCCGGTTTCGGGTTCTCGGGACAGATAGGCGCTGCGGCGGCGTGCAACCACCGCCAAAACTGCAAGCCCGCCTTGCATTTTCCGCAACGCAGCAAATCACTGCCGCACCGCAGCATCAAAAAGCCGCCCGGATTCCCCCGGACGGCGCATGATCGGCAAAGCCACAAGGTGAAGCAGATCAGCCGACGTGGAACAGCGTGTTGAACAGCTTGGGATCAACGCTTTCGCTGGCAAAGGTTGTGCCCTCGGTCAGGATGCTGACAGCATCATGGCTGTGCAGGCTTTCCTGATGGCTGGCCACGACACGGAAATCGCCCACACGTTCATCCTGTTGCAATTGCGCACAAAACAGCCGCGCCGCATCCTCGACAAAAATCGGGTTGGCGGCGTTCAACTCGGCAAAGGCCTGTTCATCCTCGCGCTTGACCATCACTTGCGTTTCGGTCGGCACCGCACGGCGGGCCATATCGATCACATCCTCAAACCACAGGCAGGCCCCCTCCATCACCTCGGCAGAGATGCGCGCGACCGAGCGTTGCGAATGCGGCGTGGCCAGTTGCCCCCGCGTCTGGCGGGCATGTTCGCTGAGTTCCAGCGAACAGGGGCAGGTTGATGAATAGACATAATCCAGATGGATGATCTTTTTGCGCACGCCCGCCTTTTCGATCAGTTCCAGCGCGATATCGTAATATTGATACCCTTCCAGACCCGAGCGCAGCGACGAGATTTTGACCGGATAGGAAAACCGCATCTGGATCCGCGCATCAAAGCTGTCCAGATCGGTCATGTAATCCTCAAGCGCGGCCTCGATCACCTCAAAGCTGAAGGTTTTTTCCGAGTGTTTGTAGAAAGAGCGCATGATGCGGGACATGTTGATGCCCTTTTTATCCGCCTCAAGGCTGACTGTCCCCGTCACACTGGTTTGCAGCGACAGATCGCCATTATCACGGGTCTGAAACCGCACAGGCAGGCGAAAATTGGAAATCCCCACATGCTGGATCTGCTGCTTTGCGCCCCGGATCAGGCTGGAGGGACCGTTTTGCAGGTCTGGCAGGCTGTCCTTATAGGCGGCGTCAACCTCGAACCCATAGGGATAGGCGCGCGACAAGACCGGGTAACTGGTGGCATCCGTGGCAGGCAGTAGATTGGCCACAGACGGATCAAGATCCGCAATCTCATCCGACGATGCCCCCGCAGCCCATTGGCGCAACCGCTCCAACGCGAACGCCGCATCCTCGCGGGTCAAGTGGCGATCCAGATCCGGCGTATGAATATTCATGAAAGAGCCCTTTCGCATCATAGTGCCATCCATAAATAGGATGGTCCGCGGCACATTGCCAATAACGAAAGGTATTACGGCGGGCGCGACAGATCAGATCACACGATCTGCGCGCCGCTCCGGGTTTTTCGTATCCGCGTGGCGCGCGCGATGGTTGCAGCGGTTTTGGCGCTGCAATCACGCGCTTTACCCGCTTCAGGCCGCATCCAGCGCGTGCAGCAGATCAGCCAGCAGATCACGGCGATCCTCCAGCCCCACGCTCAACCGTACCAGACTGGGGCTGATGCCCAGCGTGACCTTCTGCTCGGCCGGCAATCGCTGATGCGTTGTGGTGGCGGGATGGGTGATGATGGATTTCGCATCGCCCAGATTGTTCGAGATGATAATGATCTCCAGCGCATTCAGAAACCTGAACGCCGCCGCCTGCCCGCCCGCCAGTTCCAGCGCGATCATCGTGCCGCCCTTGTCCATCTGCGCCAGCGTCAGTGCCTGCTGCGGATGGCCGGGATGGCCGGGATAGATCACGCGCGACAACTTGGGATGATCCGCCAGCGCCTCGGCCAGCGCCAGCGCGGTATCGGCCTGCGCCTGCACCCGCAGGTCAATGGTTTCCAACCCTTTCAGCATGATCCAGGCGGTAAACGGGCTCATCGCGCCGCCGGTATGCTTCATATAGGGCTCCACCACACCGCGGATATAGTCGCGGGTGCCAAGGATCACGCCGCCCAGCGCACGCCCCTGCCCGTCAATATGCTTGGTCGCGGAATAGATCACGACATCCGCGCCCAGCGCCAGCGCGCGCGAGAAGACCGGCGTGGCAAAGACATTATCCACCACCACAGTGGCCCCCACCGCATGGGCAATCTCGGCCACGCCGGCAATGTCGATCACCTCCAGCGTCGGGTTCGAGATGGATTCGAAAAACGCCACGCGCGTATCGGGGCGCATCGCGGCGCGCCACTGGTCCAGATCGGTGCCATCCACCAGCGTCACCTCGACCCCGTAACGCGCCAGCACCTCCTCGAGGATATAGAGACACGAGCCGAACAGCGCCCTTGCCGCAACCACATGATCTCCCGCCCGCAGCATCGCCATCAGCGCGCCCGACACCGCCGCCATGCCAGAGGCGGTGGCAAAGGCATCCTCGGCCCCTTCCAGCGCGGCAATCCGGTCCTCGAACATCGCCACGGTGGGGTTGCCGTAACGGGCATAGATAAACTCGTCCGGTCCGGTTTTCATAAACCGCGCCTCGGCCTGTTCAGCGCTGTCATAGACAAAGCCCTGCGTCAGGAATATCGCCTCGGACACCTCGTTATACTGCGAACGGCGGGTGCCGCCATGCACCAGCGTCGTGCGCTTGCTCCAGTCCTTGCTCATCTCGTTCTCCGTGTGGCGCGCGGCCCATGGCTGGTGGCGCGCATAAAAAAACCCCCGTCGCGGTCAAGCGAAAGGGGGTTCCCTCATCCTGACCTCTTTAGCGGCATGTTTAACGTGGCCCGCAATCCGGTAACAAATCGCCACGGCCTGCTGATACGCCTGTGCCGGCAGCACGTCAACCGGATCATGGCTTGCCAAAGGGATCGCTACGCAACCGTCACGGTGGCTTTACCGCAGGGTCATATCCCTGCGCTACACCAATGCCACAAGATGTTGTGGATCAGGCATATGCCCCTACTGCAAATCAACGCTGGCACCGATGGGGCCCTGTCACGTGATCCGCGCCACCCGTTCTGCGCGGCACACCAGCTTGCGCTCTGCCCTTCGCGCGCTTCTTCTTGCCTGAAATATCCGCGCCGCAGG
>JBLRWJ010000090.1:0-11045 GCA_047921315.1 Rhodobacterales bacterium
TCACCGGGGGGATTCCCACACCTGGCCCATACCCCAGACTGCGCTCATAAATGCCCCGCCTTGCGCATGAACTGCTCCAACCGCGCCAGCCCCTCGTGGATATCGGCTGTGGCGCGCGCATAGGAAAACCGCAGCGTGCCACCGCCGCGCACGGGGTCAAAATCCAGCCCCGGTGTGACGGCAACACCGGCTTTGTCCAGAATCTCGGCGGCAAAGATGCGGCTGTCATCGGTCAGATGGCTGACATCGGCATAGACATAAAAGGCCCCGTCAGGCGGCGCGATCCGGTCAAAGCCCGCCTTGGGCAGCCCCTCCAGCATCAGGCGGCGATTCTCGCGGTAGACCTGCATATTGGCCTGCAATTCATCATGGCAATCCATCGCCGCCAAGGCCGCGACCTGACTGGCATGGGGCGGACAGATAAACATGTTCTGCGCGATCCGTTCAATCCAGCGGACATGATCGGGCGGCACCACCATCCAGCCCACGCGCCAGCCGGTCATGGAGAAATACTTGGAAAACGAGTTGATCACATAGACATCATCGCTGATCTCAAGTGCTGTGACGGCTTTCGCCTCATATTCGATGCCGTGATAGATCTCATCGCTGATAAAGGCGGCCCCCGCCCCTTGGGCTGCATGGATCAGCGCGGCAAGTGCGGCGCGGTCCAGCATCGTGCCGGTGGGATTGGCGGGCGAGGCCACCATCAGCCCCGCAAGGTCCATCCCCGCGAAATCGGCAGCCACGGGTTGAAAGCGATTCGCAGCAGAGGTGGGCAGATCAACAGGGTGCAGGCCAAGCGCGCGCAGGATCTGGCGATAGCTGGGATAGCCCGGCGCGCCGATGCCAACCTTGTCGCCGCTGTCGAACAAGGCGGTGAAGGCAAGGATGAACGCGCCAGACGAGCCGGATGTCACCACCACGCGGGACGGGTCCAGATCAACGCCATACCATTCGCCGTAAAGCTGCGCGATGCGGGCGCGCAAGGCAGGCAACCCCAGCGCCACGGTATATCCCAGCGCATCGCTGTCCATGGCGCGGGCCAGCGCATCGCGCGCGCCCTGCGGTGCGGGCGTGCCGGGCTGGCCGACCTCCATGTGGATGATATGGCGGCCTGCCGCCTCGGCGGCGCGGGCCGCCTCCATCACATCCATCACGATAAAGGGATCAACCGCCCCGCGTCTTGAGTTTCGCATCTGTTTTCCCCATGCTGGTCCAGAGGCGGCAATTCACAGGGAAACGGCAGTCAGGTCAATGCAGCAGCTCAAACATCTCATCGCGGCGGCGATGCTGTGGCTGATGATGGCCATACAGGCCGCAGCGGTGACGCTGATCCGCGATGCCGATCTGGAATATGCCCTGTCCGAACTGGCACGTCCCATCCTGCAGGCAGCGGGGCTGTCGCCCGATACGGTCAGGGTGCTGATCATCCGGGATGATACGATGAACGCGTTCATTCTGGATAATAACCACATTTTTATTCATTCGGGCCTGATGCTGCGCCTGACATCTGCCGCGATGCTGCAATCGGTCATCGCGCATGAGGCGGCGCATATCGCCAATGGCCATATGGCGCGGCGCGCCCAGAACCTGCAACGCGCCAACACGGTGTCCGGGCTGGGCATGGCGCTGGCTGCGGCGGCGGCGGCCGGTTCGGGGCGCGGCGATCTGGCGGCGGGTGTCGGGCTGGGCCTTGGCGGATCGGCGCGGCGCATGTTCATGTCCCATACCCGCGCCGAAGAAGCCGCTGCCGATACTGATGGTCTGCGCTATATGGACCGCGCAGGCATCGACACAGGCGGCTTTGCCGAGGTGCTGAACCTGTTTCGCGGCCAAGAGGTGCTGTCAGAGCAGCGCCAAGACCCCTATGCGCGCACCCATCCGCTGTCACGTGACCGTCTGCGCGCGGTGGAGGCGTATATTCAGGCGCGCCGTAGCGGGGCCGCACCGCCTGATCCCGCACAGGCCTATTGGTTTGCGCGCATCAATGGCAAGCTGTCGGCGTTTTTGCGCGCCCCACGCTGGACGCTGGACCGCGCGGGCGACAGCGCCACGCCGGATATTGCCCTGATGCGGCAGGCCATCGCCTATCACCGCACGCCTGATCCGGCCCGCGCCATTGCCGCGGCTGACCGTCTGGTGGCGATGCGTCCGCAAGACCCTTATCTGCATGACCTGCGCGGGCAGATCCTGCTGGAAAGCCGCCAGTTCGGGGCCGCTGTTGCCGCCTATCGGCAGGCCACCGCGCTGGCCCCGCGCCATGCGCTGATACAGGCAGGCTATGGCCGCGCCCTGCTGGCGGCAGGCCAACCCAAAGAAGCGCTTGAAGCGCTGGCCACCGCGCGGGATCGTGATTTCCGCAATCCGATGATGCTGCGTGATCTGGCTGTGGCCTATGCCCAGACCGGACAGGATGGCATGGCCTCGCTGATCACCGCCGAACGCTTTGCGCTGATGGGCCGTCTGCCCGATGCGCTGATCCACGCCAATCGTGCAACAGGAATGTTGCCGCGTGGGTCCGCCCCTTTCAATCGTGCGCAGGATGTGGTCTTTGCCGCTGAAACCGCCGCCAAGAACCGGAGATGATGTTTATGTTCCAGCAGTTTCGCAAGGCCACCCTGACCGCCACTGTCGCCCTTTTGGCGCTTGGCAGCCCGGCGCTGGCGTTCGATATCACCAATATGTCCGATGCCGAGCGCAGCGCCCTGCGCGCGGAAATCCGCAGCTATCTGCTGGATAATCCCGAAATCATCATGGAGGCGGTTAGCGTTCTCGAACAGCGCCAAGCCGATGCGCAGGCCATGGGCGATGTCGATCTGGTGCGCGTCAATGCCGATGCAATTTTCAGCGATGATCATTCATGGGTGGGCGGCAACCCCGAGGGCGATATCACGCTGGTTGAATTTACCGATTACCGCTGCGGGTTTTGCCGCCGCGCCCATGACGAGGTAGAGCAACTGCTGGAAGCCGATGGCAATATCCGCTTTATCGTCAAGGAATTCCCGATTCTGGGCGAGGAATCCGTGCTGTCATCGCGCTTTGCCATCGCGGTCAAGCAACTGGCCGGGGATGAGGCCTACAAGACCGCGCATGACATGCTGATCAAATTCCGCGGGCCGATCACCGCCGATACGCTGGACCGCATGGCCACCGATATGGGGCTGGACGGCGCCGCGATCATGGCGCAGATGACCAGCGATGAGGTGACGCAGGTGATCGCGGACAATCACGCGCTGGCCGGGCGTTTGCGGATCAGCGGCACACCAACCTTTGTGCTGGAAGAGCAGATGCTGCGCGGCTATATGCCCTTGGCCGATATGCAGACATTGGTGGCGCAGACCCGTCAACAGTGACCCGTCGCGTGGTCATGTCAGGGGGCCGCGCATCCGTTGTCCTGATCAGCCTGATGGCCCCTGCCGTTCAGGCAGGCCCACTGTTTGACACAGCGGGGCAGGCGGCCCTTGGGGCGGAAATCCGCGCCGTTTTGCTGGATGAGCCGCAGATTGTCGATCAGGTGCTGAACCCGCCATCCCCCTATGAGGAGGCTGTCAGCGCCGATATCGACACTTTGACCGCACTGGCCCCGCGCCTGTTTGATCCTGCGCAAGACGGCTTTGGCGGCGCAGATGCCACGCGCCGGATTGCCCTGTTCCTGCGGGATGACTGTGCGGATTGCGCACAGGCGGTGGCCGATCTGCGCGCGCTGGCGCAGGCGCATGATCTGCGGGTCACGCTGCACCGTATGGATGACAACGGGGCCGGTGCCGCACTGGCCGCACAGCTTGATCTGTCACAAGCCCCGTCTTATGCGCTGCCCGATATGATGCTGCAGGGGCATATCCCGCCCGTTGTGCTGGACCGCTACTTGCGCCGCTAAGGCATATCGCGTTGCATTGAATTCCCCCCGCAGAATGAACGCGTTGTTGTGCAAAAACGCTGCCTCATTCTGCGGCGTGAATGCATAAACCCGATCAAACGCGATACGCCGCTAAGGCTGTAACACCCTGATCATGCGCCTATTCGGCGGCTTTTTCCGCCAATTTCTGTTCCGCCTCGATCAATGCGGCGCGCGCTTCGACCTGTTCGACAATATGTTCAATCATCTGGTCATTGCCCAGCTTGTGGCTTTGCTTGCCCGCCAGATAAACCATGCCGGACCCTGCCCCGCCGCCGGTAAAGCCAATATCTGTCATCAGCGCCTCACCGGGGCCATTGACGACACAGCCGATAATGCTCAGGCTCATCGGCGTTTTGATATGCTCCAGCCGCTGCTCCAGCGCCTCGACCGTTTTGATCACGTCAAAACCCTGCCGCGCACAAGACGGGCAAGAGATGATATTGACGCCCCGATGCCGCAGACCAAGCGATTTGAGGATCTCGAACCCGACCTTGACCTCCTGCACGGGATCGGCGGAAAGCGACACGCGGATCGTATCGCCAATACCCATCCAAAGCAGATTGCCCAGCCCGATGGCCGATTTGATGGTGCCAGAGACAAAACCGCCCGCCTCGGTAATCCCCAGATGGATCGGGGCATCGGTGGCCTCGGCCAGTTGCTGATAAGCAGCAGCGGCCATGAAAACATCCGAGGCTTTCACGCTGATCTTAAACTCGTGGAAATCATTGTCCTGCAAGATGCGGATATGTTCCAGACCGGATTCTACCATCGCATCGGGGCAAGGCTCGCCATATTTGTCCAGCAGATGCTTTTCCAACGATCCCGCATTCACACCGATGCGGATCGAACAGTTATTGTCGCGCGCGGCCTTGATCACCTCGCGCACGCGCGATGCGTCCCCGATATTGCCGGGATTGATGCGCAGGCAGGCCGCGCCAGCCTCGGCAGCCTCGATCCCGCGTTTGTAATGGAAATGGATATCCGCCACGAGGGGCACATCCACCTCCCGCACGATCTGGCGCAGGGCGCGGGAACTGTCCTGATCCGGCACCGACACGCGCACGATATCGGCCCCCGCCTCGGCCGCTGCATTGATCTGCGCCACGGTCGCCGCCACATCGGTGGTCAGCGTGTTGGTCATGGTCTGCACAGAAATCGGGGCATCCCCGCCCACCGGCACGCGGCCCACATGGATCATGCGGCTTTTGCGGCGATAGATGTTGCGCCAAGGGCGGATATGGTTAAGCGACATAAGGGATTCCTGCTGCGATCACATCATCAGGATCATATCGCGCACAGGCCTTGCCTGCAATCGCTGCAGATCACTCGGACGGGGTGGGCCGTAATTGTGCCTCGGCCACGGTGCGCGCCAGATCGACATCCGCCGTCAGATCAGCCAGCGCGAATTTTTCCGTCAGGTTATCGACAGACAGGGCCACATTTGACGTTACCGTTCCACGCGGTCCGACAGGGCCATAATGCTGCCCATTCACAGCAAAATAGATCGATCCGGATTCCCCCACCCGCAAACGCGCCGGTTCCTCGGTTGCAGGCACGGCATAGCGATCGCCAGCCTCCATGATGCCTTCAAAGATCACGCTGCCATCTGCGGCATTGACCCGCACCCATGCCGACCGTACCGCCACCATCTCGACACCGGGGCTGGCCTCGGCCACGACCTGCGGCATTTGCGGGCCGATCGGTGCGCTATTTTGCGCATTATCCGCAACGTGGCGATCCCCCCCCGTGCTCCGCTGTTCGGGGTCCGGCAGGTTGGCAAAGGCCCCAAGGGTGGACGAATCAAGGGTGGAAATCGGACCATCTCGCGCCACCAGAACCGGCACATCCAGCGCCTGGGGCCGATACATCCGTGTCAGCGCATCATTGCGTGCTTGCCCACCGCCGGAGTCACCTGCGAATGTTCCGTTCTGGTCAATCTGGCCAACCGGGCGCGATTGCAGCGGATCAAGATCCGTCATCACATCAGGCGTGTTCTCGACAGGCGCAAACTGGACGCGCTGCACCTCGTTCAAAACGGTCCAGCCGCCATAGCCTATTGTCCCGATCAGCATCAGCAACACAAAAGTGGACCCGATCGCGCGCGGCTCAATCTGGCTGAAAAACGCATCCTTGGCCGGGGCGAAGGGTGTTGTCGGGGCCGAGAACGGATCACGCGTGGCAGAAACCTGACGCGGCAAAGCCGGGCGTTTGGCCGAAGACGCCGCCGCCGACATACCATGCGCCGTGGAAAAACCGCTTTCCGCGCAGAACGCCTCGAACGCCTTGTCGGGGTCCATATTCAGATAGCGCGCATAGGACCGGACATAGCCGGCGATAAATCCGGGCGTGTCAAAGGCGGAAGGGTCACAGTTTTCGATCGCGGCGATATAAGCGGCACGGATGCGCAATTCCCGCTGCACATCCAGCAGCGATTTGCCCAGCGTGGCACGTTCGCCGCGCATCAGATCCCCCAGACGCAAGTCATAATCATCAAACCCTTTGGGTTCGACAACTTCCGCTTCCACCTTTCGGGAGAACTTCCGCCCGATCATGCTTACTGCCCCGTCAGTTGAGGTTTCAGACCCGGACCATCCCCGATTCGAGCCTCACTCTTTCTTGATCTAACGATAGCACAGCACAAGCCGTATTACACAGTCACAATCATCATGCGCTCAATTCGGCGCGATTCAGCGCACAATGTGACCACAGCTCGTCCATGGCATGCACCAAACGGTCCATTTCCTTGGGGCCATGCACGGGCGACGGGGTAAAGCGCAACCGTTCGGTGCCGCGCGGCACCGTGGGGAAATTGATCGGCTGCACATAGATCCCAAAGCCTTCCAGCAGCATATCGGACAGCTTTTTGGTATGCACCGGATCACCGACGATCACCGGAACGATATGGCTGCCGTGATCAATGATCGGCAGGCCCAGCCCTTTGAGGCGGGTTTTCAGGATTTTCGATTGCGTCTGGTGCCGCTCGCGCAGCGATTGATCACGCTTGAGATGCGCCACAGAGGCCGCCGCCCCGGCCGCGATGGCGGGCGGCAGCGATGTGGTGAAGATAAAGCCCGGCGCGTAAGAGCGGATCGCGTCACACATTTTGGCGCTGGCCGCGATATAGCCGCCCATCACGCCATAGGCCTTGGCCAGCGTGCCATTGATGATATCCAGACGGTGCATCAGGCGGTCACGTTCCGCCACCCCTGCCCCGCGCGGGCCATACATACCCACGGCGTGCACCTCATCGATATAAGTCAGCGCGCCGAATTCATCGGCCAGATCGCAGATCGCCTCGATCGGGCCGAAATCGCCATCCATGGAATAGACGGATTCGAATGCGATCAGCTTGGGCGCTTTGGGATCATCCGCGGCCAGCAATTCGCGCAGATGCGCGACATCGTTATGGCGGAAAATCCGCTTGGCCCCGCCATTGCGGCGCACACCTTCGATCATGGAGGCGTGGTTGAGCGCATCGGAATAGATGATCAGGCCGGGGAAAAGTTTGGGCAAGGTCGACAGCGTGGCGTCATTGGCGATATAGGCCGAGGTGAACAGCAGCGCCGCTTCCTTGCCATGCAGATCGGCCAGTTCCTTTTCCAGCCGCTTGTGCCAGATCGTGGTGCCAGAGATGTTGCGCGTGCCGCCTGATCCCGCGCCGGTTGCATCCAACGCCTCATGCATCGCGCTCAACACGGCCGGATGTTGCCCCATGCCAAGGTAATCATTGCCGCACCAAACGGTGATCGGGGCCTCGGACCCATCGGCTTTGCGCCAGACTGCATGCGGGAAATGCCCGCGCTGACGCTCGATATCGATGAATGTGCGGTAACGACCCTCCGTGTGAAGGTTGTTGATCGCAGTGTCCAGCTGGGCCGAATAGTCCACCGGCAGTCCCCTTTTTTTCCGTCTGTCCCCACCTGCGCGGAGCGGCCCTGCGGCCTCGTATCGCCAACTTGGAATGGATATAGTCTTCGCCATTTCCATGCAACAGGCTACAAATTGCCGCTGGTCGCGCCTTTGATCTGGATCAAGCATGTCAGCGCAAAAGTTAAAATCCCGCTTCCCTGCCGCAGCGGCACCCTAAATCGCCCCCCGCGTGCTGCGCTGCACAGGATGTCAGCGGATGTCTGGACAGTGGGCGCAGGGCTGATACGGTCTGTGGCAATCGTCACATCTTGCAGTTGCGGCATGGGCTGCATCTGCCTTGACCGTAGTGAAAGGACCGACATGCCACTCAAGGATGTTCTCGCCCGTATCGATACCGATCTGCCCGCCGCCACAGAACGGTTGCTGGAATTGCTGCGCATCCCCTCCATCTCGACCGATCCGGCCTATCAGGCAGATTGCCAGACCGCAGCGGATTGGCTGGTGGCCGATCTGGCCAGCCTTGGCATCACCGCAACGGCGCGCCCCACCCCCGGCCATCCGATGGTGGTGGGCCATGTGGATGGCCCCGATAGCAGCCCGCATGTGCTGTTTTACGGCCATTACGATGTGCAACCCGTTGATCCGCTGTCGCTGTGGCATGCTGATCCGTTTGATCCAAAGGTCGAGGATACGCCCAAGGGGCCGGTGATCCGCGGGCGTGGCGCATCCGATGACAAGGGCCAGTTGATGACCTTTCTGGAGGCTTGCCGCGCATGGAAGGCCGTGAATGGCGCGCTGCCCTGCCGCATCACATTCCTGTTCGAGGGCGAGGAGGAGTCCGGCTCGCCCTCACTGGTGCCGTTCTTGCAAGAGAATGCCGATGAGCTGCGCGCCGATGTGGCGCTGATCTGTGACACGGGCCTGTTTCAGGATGAGGCCCCCGCCATCATCACCATGCTGCGCGGCTTGCTGGGCGAGGAAATCACCATCAAGGCGGCGACACGTGATCTCCATTCGGGGATGTATGGTGGCCCCGCGATGAACCCGATCCGCGTGCTGACCCGTATCCTTGGCGGGCTGCATGATGATCAGGGCCGCGTGGTGGTGCCCGGTTTCTATGATGCTGTGCCGGAACTGCCGGATGATATCCGCGCGCAATGGCAGAACCTTGCCTTTGATCACGCCCGCTTTCTGGGCGATGTCGGGCTGAGCCATCCGGCAGGCGAGGCGGACCGCACCCCGCTGGAGATGATCTGGTCACGCCCCACGGGCGAGATCAACGGCATCTGGGGTGGCTATACCGGCGAGGGGTTCAAGACGGTACTGCCCGCCGAGGCGCATGCCAAGGTCAGTTTCCGTCTTGTCGGGCAGCAAGATCCGCATGCCATCCGCGAGAGTTTCCGCGCATGGGTGCAGGCGCAGTTGCCGCCTGATTGCACGGTGGAGTTCAAGGGCCATGGCGCATCGCAGGCCAGCCAGATGGCGAATGACCACCCGCTATTCGAAAAAGCCCGCATCGCCCTGTCCGATGAATGGGGCACGCCCGCGGCCTATGCGGGATGCGGCGGCTCGATCCCGATTGCAGGGCATTTCAAAACGATTCTGGGGATGGATTCGATCCTTGCAGGCTTTGGCCGCGATGATGACCAGATCCATTCGCCCAACGAGAAATACGATATGCAATGCTTTCACAAAGGCATCCGCAGTTGGGCACGCGTGCTGGACAAGCTGGCATGATCACCGGGTTCAGCGATCATGTGCTGACGCATCAGGGGGTGGATATTGCCTATAGCATCGGGGGGGATGGCCCGCCCCTTGTGCTGTTGCACGGCTTTCCCCAGACGCGGGCCATGTGGGCGCATATAGCGCCCGCGCTGGCGCAGGGGCGGCGGGTGATCTGCCCTGATTTGCGCGGCTATGGCGCATCAGGCAAGCCTGCGGATATGGCCGCTTACAGCTTTCGGGCGATGGGCGGCGACATCCTGACGCTGATGGATCATCTAGGCCATGACCGCTTTGATCTGGTGGGCCATGACCGGGGCGCGCGCACCGCGCACCGCATCGCGCTGGACGCAGCAGACCGGGTGAACAGCCTGACCGTGATGGATATCACCCCGACGCACCATCTTCTATCAGAACTTTCACATCGGGTTGCAAAATCTTATTATCATTGGTTTTTTCTGGCACAGCCTGCGCCTTTTCCGGAAACCCTGATCGCGGCTGATCCGGATTATTTTTTCCAATCCTGCCTGCTTGGCTGGGGTGGTGCCACGTTGGCGGATTTCGATCCCGCGCAGCTTGACGCCTATCGCAAGGCGTGGCGCGATCCCCAGACGATCCGGGGCATGTGCAATGATTACCGCGCCGCCATCGCGCATGATCTGGCGCTGGACCAGGCGGATTTGCACCGCAAGATCGACTGTCCGCTATTGGTGCTTTATGGCGCGGATGGGGCCATGGCGCAGGCCTATGATGTGCCCGCCACATGGGCCAAGCGATGCCGCGACATACAGGCAGGCACCGTGCCGGGCGGGCATTTCTTTCCCGATACCGCACCGCAGCAGACATTGGAGGCGATCACGGCGTTCTTGCAAAGGGTTTGATGGCCGGGACGATCCCCCCGCGACCGCCTGCCTGGCTGTTACGCCTGACGCCGCATCCGCACTGCTTTCAGCAGCGCCACAGCAAACGGGGACGCATGGAAGAACAGATCAAATATGTCGATCAATCGCGTCAACTGGCCAGCGGCCAGCATTTTCAGTTTTTCCCAGACATGCGGTTCAGGGAAAAAGGGCGACACCCCAAGGGTCAGGCAAAGCAGGATCACTACCGGCCAGCTGATCCGGTCGATAATCTTCATCATTTAAGCCTTTTCCCGAGGATAAATGGCGCGGTTGACGGGGCTCGAACCCGCGACCCCCGGCGTGACAGGCCGGTACTCTAACCAACTGAGCTACAACCGCGCATCACGCGAGGGTTAACATGGGATAGCGATGGCGCGGTTGACGGGGCTCGAACCCGCGACCCCCGGCGTGACAGGCCGGTACTCTAACCAACTGAGCTACAACCGCTCGCTATCCGCAAGGTCTCCCAAGCGTGAGAGGCTATCTATGCGGTCACTGCGACCCCGTCAAGCAGGGTTTTGCCGAAAAACGACAGGCTTTCGCAGGGCAGGATTCAGGACCACAAAGGACAGCGGGCCTCCTGCCCTTATTCCTATGGCCTAGATCGCTGCGGGGCGCACATCATCGGTGGGTGGCAGCGCCTCAACCGTATC
>JBLRWJ010000091.1:0-10842 GCA_047921315.1 Rhodobacterales bacterium
GTAACGAGTTAGCAAGGGGTCTTTTGCCAAGATGACACGAAAAGCAATGCGCGCGGCTTTTGCCTGCGCGGTCGTCGCGGCCCTATCCATGGCCGGGATCACCGGGGCAGCATCTGCCCAACAAAACACTGTTCAGGGTGAACGCTACATTCCCGGCATCTGGATTGATCCGGACGGGTGTGAGCATTGGGTCATGGATGATGGTGCCGAGGGGTATATGTCCCCGCACCTGAACCGTCAGGGCCATCCGGTCTGTCACCGGGGCGATGTCTGCGGCGTGATGCCGACAGATCAGTTCTTTGCAACCGATCGCCACCAGATCCATCCCCATGCGCGCCAGAATCTGGTCAACTTTTTCCAGCAGGCCAATGCCCGCGCCTATCTGATCCATGGCCACACAGACAGCCGCGCCTCGGATGAATACAACATGCGCCTCAGCCTGCGGCGCGCAACGGCTGTGGCGGCTGTGGCGCAATCTGTCGGGGCCAATGTGATCGACACACGCGGCTTTGGAAAACGGATGCCGCGCGCCACTAATTCCACCGCTGAAGGTATGGCGCAAAATCGCCGTGTCGAAATCATCTGCCTGCGCTGAGGGGACCGGATATGAACATTCTGAAATCTATGGCCCTGCTGGGGACGGTCGCGGCCCTCTCTGCGTGCACTGTCGGACCAGACAAATCCTTTGACCGCGGGGTGGATCGCAAACATCTCAGCCAGTTGGTGGCGGGCGTCTGGGTTGATCCCAACGGGTGCGATCACTGGATCATCGATGACGGGCTTGAGGGCTACCTGTCACCGCGCCTGCAGCCCGATGGTGCGCCTGTCTGCTCCAACGCGGCCCCCCCCGGCACCGCCATCGGACCGTTCAAAGCCGGATCACGGATTCCCGATATCCTCTGATCCGCGGCAAAACTGCATCCTACAGCACCACAGGCCGCTGCCTGTGGTGTTTTTTTGCCGGCACCACCCTACATTCTGTTCATGCCGCTTGCGCGCTGCCGCGCAACTTGGCACGCTTTGAACAGGTGACAGGGTCCGCCCTCCGCAGGCCCGGCCTCAGCAAGGAGATCTGCTTGGCTATCACAGTGCTGCCCCCGCCCTTCGATGCATCGTCCCAGATTGAACGACTGGCAGAATTCCCGGACAACCGGTTGCTGATTGATCTGTGCGGCGAATATGACCGTAACCTGACAGAGCTGGAGAAAAAGCTGGGCGTGCAGATCCTGCGCCGTGGCAACCAGCTGGCCGTTTTCGGCGATGCCGAAGCGACAGCCAATGCCATCGAGGTGCTGGATGCGCTGTATGAGCGGCTCGAACAGGGGCGCGCGGTCGAACAGGGCGATATCGACCGGCAGATCAGGATGGGTAGCACCCAGCCGGGTACGGCCCTCACCGCAGGCGACCAGCTGGAAATGTTCCGCTCCGGCCGGATTGAGATCAAAACCCGCCGCAAACTGGTCGAACCCCGCACCGACGCCCAGAAAGCCTATGTGCAAAACCTGTTCAAAACCGAACTCTGCTTTGGCATCGGCCCCGCGGGAACTGGCAAAACCTATCTGGCGGTCGCGGCCGCGGTGTCGATGTTCATCACCGGGCAGGTAGACCGCATCGTGCTGTCGCGCCCCGCCGTCGAGGCGGGCGAGAAACTGGGCTACCTGCCCGGCGATATGAAAGACAAGGTCGATCCCTACATGCAGCCGCTTTACGATGCGCTGAATGATTTCCTGCCCGGCAAACAAACCGCCAAACTGATCGAGGAAAAGCGCATCGAAATCGCGCCCTTGGCCTTCATGCGTGGCCGCACGCTCAGCAATGCTTTCGTCGTGCTGGACGAGGCGCAGAACGCCACCTCCATGCAGATGAAAATGTTCCTGACCCGTCTGGGCGAAGGCAGCCGCATGGTCATCACCGGGGATCGCACGCAGGTCGATCTGCCGCGCGGTGTTGCATCCGGTCTGGCTGATGCCGAAAGGTTGTTGAAAAACATCGACAAGATCAGCTTCAACTACTTCACGGCCAAAGATGTGGTGCGCCATCCCCTTGTCGCGGCCATCATCGAAGCCTATGAGGCGGATGGAACGGTCTGATCAGAAGACGGCTTGCCCGTTTCTTCTTGCTGGAAATATCCTCGGGGGTGTGGGGGCAGACAGCCCCCACCGCGACATTGGCATCACGAAAACACGATGACGACAACACGATGACGGACATACCATGCTGATCGACATCCAGATCGAAGACGATCACTGGACCACGGCAAAGCTGCCCGCACTGGCGCAGCGTGCGGCACAGGCCACGCTGCAGCATCTGGGCTTTGATCCGGCGCTATACGCCATCACGCTGCTGGGCTGCGATGATACCCGCATCTCTGGCCTCAATGCCGCCTTTCGCGGCAAAGCGGTACCCACAAATGTGCTGAGCTGGCCCGCGCAGGATCTGGCCGCCGAAGACGACGGCCAATCCCCCTATGTTCCTGATGCGACACCGCAGGATGACCCTTTCGATGACGGGGATGACGCGGCAGAGGGGATTGCGCTGGGCGATATCGCCATCGCCTGGCAGACCTGCGCCCGTGAAGCCGCTGAATCGGGCAAAACACTCTCCGATCACGTGACCCATCTGGTTGTTCACGGAACGTTGCATCTTCTGGGCTATGATCATGTGCGTGACAAGGATGCCACTTTGATGGAATCAATTGAAGTGGCGATACTTGGCAAACTGGGGGTCGCTGACCCATATTAGGGGCAGGCGGCCGGTCATAAGGGTGCCGGCGCAATTCACGGCAGGCCGTTCTCGGACGGGCTTGCGCATTCTGGAAAGGTAAAATGGGCGACAGTATAGACGGGTCTAGGGGGGCAGCGCATGGCGCGCTGCCGTATCAGCAGACCGAAACGCCGGTGTCAGGGGGGCTTTTGCGCCGTATTATCGGTGTTCTCACCCCCTCGGACAGCACATCCCCGTCCGAGGAGTGCGCGCCGACACAGGCTGCCGCAGCACATAAACAGGTGCATGACATCCTGAATCTGCGCCAGATGCGGGTAGAAGATGTCGCGATTCCCAAGGCCGATATCACCGCCGTCCCCGATACGATCCCGCTGGATGAACTGGTGGAGTTGTTCCGCGAAACCGGATTGACGCGCCTGCCGGTCTATTCCGGCACGCTGGACACGCCTTTGGGGATGCTGCATCTCAAGGATTTTGCCCTCAAACACGGCTTCAACCGCCATGACAGCGAATTTTCGCTCAAACAGATGCTGCGCCCGCTGCTCTATGTGCCGCCCTCGATGTCCATCGGGGTGTTGCTGCAGAAAATGCAGTCCGAGCGTAAACATATGGCGCTGGTGATTGATGAATATGGCGGTGTTGACGGGTTGCTGACCATCGAAGACCTGATCGAACAGGTCATCGGCGAGATCGAGGATGAACATGACACCGATGAGGATCAGTTCTGGACACTGGAAAAGCCCGGCCAGTATCTGGTTCTGTCCAAAACGCCGCTGGACGCGTTTGAAGCAGAGATCGGCCTGTCGCTGACCGACCATGAAGATGTCGACGAAGAAGAGATCGACACATTGGGCGGTCTGGTGTTCATGCTGGCCGGGCGCGTGCCCGTGCGCGGCGAGGTGGTGCAGCATCCCGCAGGCGTCGAATTCGAAGTGGTCGATGCAGATCCCCGCCGGATCAAGAGGTTGCGGGTCCGCCTGCCTCATGCGTCTGCCAACTGAAATGCAGGCGGGTGGCCTGCGCCTGCGGGGGCGGCTGGTTCTTGCGCTGCTGGCCGGTGGCATGGTGGCACTGGGGCAGGCCCCGTTTGATCTGTGGATGCTGGCGATACCGGGGCTGGCGCTGTTGTTCGTGCTGTTACGCAGCGCGCCGCATCTCCGCGCTGCAGGCTGGACAGGCTGGGTGGCGGGCACCGGCTATTTCGCGCTGTCGCTGTTCTGGATTATCGAACCGTTCCTGATCCAGCCGGAACGCCATGGCTGGATGGCCCCTTTCGCCCTGATCGGCATGTCTGCAGGGCTGGCCCTGTTCTGGGCTGCTGCGGGGACAGGCGCGCGCGCGTTGGGCGGCTCTGCCCTTGCATGGATTGCGGCCTTTGGGGCGGCGGAAATCCTGCGCTCCTATGTGCTGACAGGGTTTCCATGGGCGCTGGTCGGCCATATCTGGGTGGAAACCCCTGTCGTCTATCTGGCATCACTGGTCGGGCATCACGGCCTGACCTTGCTGGCCCTGCTGGCCGGGGCTGGTCTGGCCCTGCTGGTCATGCCTGCGCAACGATGGCGCGGTGCGGCCAGTCTGGCCGCTGTGGGGCTTGTGGCGCTTTGGGGTGGCAGCTTTCAAGGGGGGCAGGGCGCTGGATCAGCGGCAAATGCCACCGCAACGGATGATCCGTCGCGCCCGATGATCCGTCTGGTGCAGCCCAATGCGCCGCAACATCAGAAATGGGATCGTACCATGATCCCGATTTTCCTGCAGCGTCAGCTTGATTATACCGCCGCCCTCTCTGACAACCCCGATCATCCGCGCCCTGATCTGGTGCTCTGGGCGGAAACCGCGCTCAGCGTGCTGCTGGAAAACGCCGAGCCGGAATTGAACGCCATTGCGCAGGCCGCGGATGGCGTGCCGGTGGTGCTGGGGATCCAGCGTTTTGTCGGGCAACGCACCTATAATTCCGCCCTCTATCTGGATACCGGCGGCACGATCCGCGCGATCTATGACAAACACCAGCTGGTGCCGTTCGGCGAATATATGCCCTTTGGCGAGGTGATGGCCCGCTTTGGCATTCACGGCATGGCTGCATCGCGGGGGGGCGGCTTTTCGCCCGGACCGGGGGCGCGGCTGATGGACCTTGGCGCGCTGGGCCGCGCCCTGCCGCTGATCTGCTATGAGGCAGTGTTTCCGCAATTCATCGCCTCGGCCCCCGAGCGGCCTGATTTTCTGATGCAACTGACCAATGATGCGTGGTTTGGCGGCTTTTCCGGCCCCTATCAACATCTGGCGCAGGCGCGGTTGCGCGCCATTGAACAGGGCCTGCCCATGGTGCGTGTGGCCAATACCGGTGTCTCGGCGATGATTGATCCGCTGGGCCGCATCACGGCATATCTGCCGCTCAATCAGGCGGGATGGCTGGACGCGGCCCTGCCACAGGCGCATCCGCCTACGCTATTTGCGCGCAGCGGCGAAGCGCCTGTGCTGCTGTTGGTATTGTTTACGCTTCTTTCCCTGATTGTGCGGCATATCGGGCTTATCCGGCGTAAATAGCGATTGACGGCGGGCAAGCGGTTGCATACCCAGTCTGCTATCCCTGTCACAACGGCTTCCTGGCGTGACGGGCTGAACCCAATGGAGCACTTTTCATGTCACGACAGAACTATGTATTTACGTCCGAGTCCGTCTCGGAGGGACACCCCGATAAGGTCTGTGACCGCATTTCCGACGCGGTGCTGGATGCCTTTCTGGCCGAGGAACCCGAGGCGCGTGTTGCCTGTGAAACCTTTGCCACCACCAACCGCGTTGTGATCGGCGGTGAGGTGGGTCTGTCGGACCAAGCCAAGCTGGCCGAATATATGCAGCGCATCCCCGATATCGCGCGCGCCTGTATCAAGGATATCGGCTATGAGCAGGACAAATTCCACCACGCCACCTGCGAGATCACCAACCTGCTGCACGAACAATCCGCCCATATCGCGCAGGGCGTGAATGCCAGCGGCAACAAGGATGAAGGCGCAGGCGATCAGGGGATCATGTTCGGCTATGCCACCGATGAAACCGATGCGCTGATGCCCGCGCCGATCCAGTTCGCCCATGCCATCCTGCGGCGTCTGGCCGAGGTGCGCAAATCGGGGGCGGAGCCTTTGTTGCGCCCCGATGCGAAATCGCAACTGTCCGTGCGCTATGAAAACGGCGTGCCGGTAGGGGTCAGCCAGATTGTGCTGTCCACGCAACATGCCGATGCCAGCCAGACCAGCGCCGTGATCCGCGACATTGTGGAGCCTTATATCCGCGAAGTGCTGCCCGATGGCTGGGTCACCGATGCCACCGAATGGTGGGTCAACCCGACAGGCACATTCGTCATCGGTGGCCCCGATGGTGATGCGGGCCTGACCGGGCGCAAGATCATCGTCGATACCTATGGCGGTGCCGCGCCGCATGGTGGCGGCGCGTTTTCGGGCAAAGATCCGACCAAGGTGGATCGCTCGGCCGCCTATGCCGCGCGCTATCTGGCCAAGAATATCGTGGCCTCTGGCATGGCGAAACGCGCCACGATCCAGCTTAGCTATGCGATTGGCGTCAGCAAACCCTTGTCGATCTATGTCGATACCCACGGCACCGGACAGGTGGAGGCCGCAGCGATCGAGGCGGCGATCCCCAAAGTGATGGACCTGACCCCGCGCGGTATTCGCACGCATCTGTCGCTGAACCGCCCGATCTATGCCCGCACCGCCGCTTACGGCCATTTCGGACGTGAACCCGAGGCGGATGGCGGCTTTAGCTGGGAACGTACCGATCTGGTCGAGGCGCTGAAAAAAGCGGTCTGATCCGGTCAGACACGCTGATACAGACGGCGCGGCAACTCCCGCGCCGTTTTTCTTTTGCGGCCTGCCGCTTGATGCCCGCACCTGTTCCCGCTACGAGACCGCCCATGACCGATGGAAAACACCCCTCAGGCGCGCCTTGGCGCAATTTTTATGGCCGTTTCAAGGGCAAGACCCTGCGCGACAGCCAGTATCAGATGCTTGATGAGGATCTGGCGCCGCTTTCGCCCGGTCCTGTCAGTTGGGAAGACAACCCAGAGCGCGTGCCACTGGACCCTGACGCCTTGTTTGACGGGCGCGATCTGTGGCTGGAAATCGGCTTTGGCGCGGGCGAGCATATGGTGCATCAGGCAGGGGCCAACCCCGATATGGGCATCATCGGCTGCGAGCCGTTCCTGAACGGTGTCGCCATGGCGCTGGGCAAGATCCGCAAAACCGGCGTGGACAATATCCGCATCCATCCCGGCGATGTGCGCCATTTGTTCGACGTGCTGCCCCGCGCGAGCGTGTCCCGCGCTTTTCTGCTCTATCCTGATCCCTGGCCGAAAAAACGCCACCACCGCCGCCGCTTTGTCACGCCCGAACATCTCCAGCCGCTGGCGCAGGTGCTCAAACCCGGCGCGATCTTCCGCGTGGCGACCGATATTCCCGATTACGTCCGCCAGACGCTGGAAGAAGTGCCGCGTGCCGGATTCGAATGGCTGGCCGAGGGGCCGGATGATTGGCGCCAGCCTTGGTCTGACTGGATGTCGACCCGATACGAGCAAAAAGCCCTGCGCGAAGGCCGCGTGCCGCATTACCTGACTTTCCGGCGGCGCTGATCCATCACTCGCAACCGCAGGCGTGGCCCATGCGGCAGGCGGGGCACTATGGATATTTTTAGCAAGAAGAAACAGCGGTGATGGACCGCGACAAACGGCTGGGCTATCACCTCTCAACCAAATTTGAGGAGTGAACCGATGTCCGGTCATGGCGTGCCTGTCCCGATGATTTCCACCGCCTGCGGCCCGCTGAAGGGGCAGGCGCATGTTCCCGGCGACAAATCCATCAGCCACCGCGCGCTGATCCTTGGCGCGCTCAGCGTGGGCGAGACCCGGATCGAGGGGCTGCTGGAGGGGGAGGATGTGCTGGACACGGCCCGCGCCATGCGCGCCTTCGGGGCCGAGGTGACGGATCATGGCGGCGGGCGCTGGTCTGTGCATGGCGTGGGCGTGGGCGGCTTTGCTGAACCCGCGCAGGTGATTGATTGCGGCAATTCCGGCACCGGCGTGCGGCTGATCATGGGCGCGATGGCCACATCCCCGATCAGCGCGACCTTTACCGGCGATGCCAGTCTGAACAAACGGCCCATGGCGCGGGTGACTGATCCGCTGGCGCTGTTCGGGACACAAGCGGTGGGCCGGTCGGACGGGCGGTTGCCGATGACGCTGGTGGGGGCGGCTGATCCGGTTCCGGTGCGCTATGCGGTGCCGGTGCCGTCAGCGCAGGTGAAATCGGCGGTGCTGCTGGCGGGGCTGAACGCGCCGGGCCAGACCGTTGTGATCGAGCGCGAGGCGACACGCGACCATACCGAGCGGATGCTGGCAGGTTTCGGGGCGCAGATCAGCATCCGCGACACTGATGAAGGGCATGAGATTACCCTGACAGGCCAGCCCGAACTGGTGGCGCAGGATATCGTTGTGCCGCGCGACCCCTCCAGCGCGGCCTTTCCCGTATGTGCCGCGATCATCGTGCCCGGCTCGGACGTGCTGGTGCCAGGTATCGGCCTGAACCCGACGCGGGCGGGCCTGTTCACCACGCTGCAGGAGATGGGGGCGGATCTGACCTATGAAAACCTGCGCGAGGAGGGCGGCGAGCCTGTGGCCGATCTGCGGGCGCGGTTCTCGCCTGATTTGCGCGGGATCGAGGTGCCGCCCGCGCGTGCCGCCAGCATGATCGACGAATATCCGGTGCTATCCGTTGTGGCGTCCTGCGCCACCGGCACCACCATGATGCGCGGTGTCAAGGAATTGCGCGTCAAGGAAAGTGACCGGATCGCGGCGATGGCCACAGGTCTGCGCGCCAATGGCGTCACCGTGGACGATGGGCCGGATTGGTGGGCAGTGACCGGGCTGGGCCATGGCACTATCCCCGGCGGGGCCACGGTGGAAAGCCATCTGGACCACCGCATCGCGATGTCCTTTCTGGTGCTGGGCATGGTGACACGCGCCCCTGTGACGGTAGATGATGGCGGCCCGATCGCGACATCCTTTCCGGTTTTCGAGCCATTGATGCAGGCGCTGGGTGCTGCGATCACGCGGTCGGCGGGATGACCTACGCGCGTTACATCCGGCTTCTGACGGTCGCAACCGGGGTGGTCTATGCGCTGCGGCTGGCGGTTGGGGCGCTTTGGCTGGTACCTGCCAGCGGCGGGCAGCTTCCCCCTGATGCGTGGATCACCGGCTATGATGCGCCGCAGGTGGCCGCGTGGCTTGCCGCGATGGGAGAGGCGGGGCGCAGCGTGTATCTGGGGCCGGTGACGGTGCTGGACACGCTGTTTCCGCCGCTGCTGGGTCTGTTGCTGGCCAGTTTGATCTGGCGCTTGGGGCGCGGCTGGCTGGCGGTGGTGCCGTTTCTGTATACCGCGACCGATCTTTGGGAAAACGCCGTGCTGCGCGGGATGGTGCGCAGCGGCGATGCGGGGCTGGCAGAGCATGCCTCATCCCTGACGCAGGGCAAATATGCCTTGCTGGCGCTGGCTTTGGCGCTGTTATGGATGGTCTGGCGTGACTATCGGCGCACCGGCCCGCAGGATTGAAGCCGCCCGACGTTTGCGGTAGCGATTGACCAAAGGAGCCTTTTCAAATGGCGTTTACGATTGCGATTGACGGACCTGCAGCCGCAGGCAAAGGGACGATCAGCCGCGCTGTGGCGGCGCATTTCGGCTATGCGCATCTGGATACGGGGCTGTTATACCGCGCTGTCGGACGCCAGATGCTGGAAGGGGTTGATCCGCTGGAGGCCGCGCAAAACCTGACACAGGCCGATCTGGCGCGCGATGATCTGCGCGGCGCGGATGCAGCCCAAGCCGCCAGCAAGGTGGCCACATTGCCCGAGGTGCGCGCGGCCTTGCTGGATTTCCAGCGCGCCTTTGCTCGCAGGGCAGGGGGCGCGGTGCTGGACGGGCGCGATATCGGCACCGTGATCTGCCCCGAGGCTGAGGCCAAGCTGTTTGTGACCGCCAGCGCCGATGTGCGCGCGCGCCGCCGATATGATGAATTGCGCGCAGCGGGCAGCGACATGAGCCTTGCCGATGTATTGGCCGATGTCCATGAACGCGACGCCCGTGACCGTGACCGCAGCACTGCACCGCTGCGCCCGGCGGATGATGCTGTGCTGATCGACACCTCTGCCATGAGTATCGAAGATGCGGTCGCGGCTGCCATTGCCGCGATCATGGCGCGGCGCTGAGGGGGCGGCGGACTCAAATTATCGCAAACACCCTTGTCTGAGCGGGCTCAACGCAGTATAGAGCGCGCTGTCACCAAGGCGTCACAGGCCATATAACAAAAGATGGGCAGGGTCGGACATTCCGGCCCTCTTTCGTTTTACGGCCGCCGCAAGACCAATTCCAAGACCGGCGGAGACAACCGCACGGCCAGAAAACAAAGTGTGAAAAGGAAATCAGAGACCACATGGCTCAGAACGCAACGATGGAGGATTTCGAAGCCCTCCTGAACGAAAGCTTCGAAATGGACACCCCCGAAGAGGGTTCGGTTGTCAAAGGCAAGGTCATCGCGATTGAAGCGGGACAGGCCATCATCGATGTCGGCTACAAGATGGAAGGCCGCATCGATCTTAAAGAATTCGCAAACCCCGGTGAACAGCCCGATATCAAAGTCGGCGACACTGTCGAGGTTTTCCTGCGTCAGGTTGAGAACACCCGTGGCGAGGCTGTCATTTCACGTGAAATGGCCCGCCGCGAAGAAGCGTGGGATCGTCTGGAAAAAGCCTATGCCGATGAAGAGCGCGTTGATGGCGCCATCTTCGGTCGCGTCAAAGGCGGCTTTACCGTTGATCTGGGCGGCGCTGTCGCGTTCCTGCCCGGCTCTCAGGTTGATGTGCGCCCCGTGCGCGATGCCGGCCCCCTGATGGGCCTCAAGCAGCCGTTCCAGATCCTGAAAATGGACCGTCGCCGTGGCAATATCGTTGTGTCGCGCCGCGCCATTCTGGAAGAAAGCCGCGCCGAACAGCGCGCCGAAGTCATTGGCAACCTGACAGAAGGTCAGACCGTCGATGGTGTGGTCAAGAACATCACCGAATA
>JBLRWJ010000092.1:0-10839 GCA_047921315.1 Rhodobacterales bacterium
CGATCAGCTTTTTCATATCGACCTGCACCAGCGCCACCAGCGAGGTGTAGACAATGGCAATCGCCGACATCCACAGCACCAGCGGCGTCATCACATCCGCGCCCACAGGGAACATCGGCAGCGAAAAGCGCAGGAACCCGTAGCCGCCCATCTTGAGCAGGATCGCCGCCAGCACCACGGAGCCCGCCGTGGGGGCCTGAACGTGGGCATCGGGAAGCCATGTATGCACAGGCCACATCGGCATTTTGACCGCAAAGCTGGCAAAGAAGGCCAGAAACAGCAGCGTCTGCAGCCCACCAACGATCTGGATACCCAGCACGCTGAAACTTTCCGAGCCGAACTGATGCCGCATCAGCGTCGGGATATCGGTGGTGCCCGCATCCGCGAACATCGCCACCATCGCCACCAGCATCAGCACAGAGCCAAGGAAGGTATAGAGGAAGAACTTGAAACTGGCATAGATGCGCGCCTTGCCGCCCCAGATGCCGATGATCAGGAACATCGGGATCAGACCTGCTTCGAAGAACAGATAGAACAGCACCAGATCCAGCGCCATGAACACGCCCAGCATCAGCGTTTCCAGCAGCAGGAAGGCAACCATATATTCCTTGACGCGGGTATTCACATCCCATGACGCGGCGATGACCAGCGGCATCATGAAGGTGGTCAGCATCACAAACAGGATGCTGATCCCGTCAATCCCCATCTTATAGGTCAGCCCCATGATCCATGTGCGTTCCTCGACAAACTGGAAGCCGGTATTGCTGCTGTCGAACTGCAGCAGGATGAACAGCGACACAAGGAAGGTGACAGAGGTGGCGATCAGCGCCAGCCATTTGGCATTGCGATTGGCTGCCGCCTCATCCCCGCGCAGAAACACGATCAGGATCAGGGCCGCCAGCGCCGGAATGAAGGTGACGATGGAAAGAAGGTTATCCATTATTCCGCCCCTCCGGTGAGCGTCATCCATGTGATCAGGACAACGATCCCGATCACCATCGCAAAGGCATAGGTAAAGATATAGCCGGACTGGGCGCGCCCTGCGAAACGGGTCAGCATCGGGATCACGCCCATCGCCACACCATTGATCGACCCGTCGATCATATCGCCATCGCCGCGTTTCCAGAAAAAGCTGCCAACAGCACGTGCAGGACGCACAAAGATCGCGTCATAGATCTCGTCAAAATACCACTTGTTCAGCAGGAACAGATAGAGGGGGCGCTGCATCTCGGCCCATTTGCGCGGCACTTCGGGGTTCACGATGTAGAACCAATAAGCCACGGCTAGGCCGATGATCATCGCCACGAACGGGCTGACCTTGACCCAGCTGGCCACATAATGCGCATCATCCAGAACGGTGTTGCCCTCAGCCATGAAGATGGCACCAGAGAACCAGGCGTTCACCTCGGCGATAGAGCCGAAGAACGGACCATACCAGACCATCCCGGCCAGGACTGACCCCACCGCCAGCACGCCCAACGGGATCAGCATCAACTTGGGGCTTTCATGGGCATGGTCATGCGTGTGCTTGTCACCGCGCGGCTGGCCATAGAATGTCAGGAACATCAGACGCCAGCTATAGAAACTGGTGAACAGCGCCGCCACAACAAGCATCCAGAAGGCATAGCCCCCCGCTGTTCCGGCAAAGGCGCTTTCAATCACCGCATCCTTGGACAGGAACCCGGCAAAGCCGATATGGGTCAGCGGAATGCCCACACCCGTAATCGCCAGCGTGCCGATCATCATCGCCCAGAATGTATAGGGGATCTTTTTGCGTAGCCCGCCATAGTTGCGCATGTCCTGTTCGTGATGCATCGCATGGATGACAGAGCCTGCCCCCAGAAACAGCATCGCCTTGAAGAACGCATGCGTGAACAGATGGAACATCGCCACCGAATAAACGCCCACACCCGCCGCCACAAACATATAGCCCAGTTGCGACATGGTCGAATAGGCGATGACGCGTTTGATATCGTTCTGTACCAGACCGATGGTGGCAGCCACAAAGGCCGTGCTGGCCCCGACAAAGGTGACAAACATCATCGCCTCGGGCGCGTATTCCATGATCGGCGACATGCGGCAGACAAGGAACACACCCGCCGTGACCATCGTTGCGGCATGGATCAGCGCCGAAACAGGCGTGGGGCCTTCCATCGCATCCGGCAACCATGTGTGCAGGAACAGTTGCGCCGATTTGCCCATCGCGCCGACAAACAGCAAGAACGCAATCAGGTTGGCGGCGTTCCATTCCGTCCACAGGAACACAAGCTGCGTTTCGGCCAGTTGCGGCCCCATGTCAAAGATATCGTCAAAGCGGATGCTGTCGGTCAGGTAGAACAGACCGAAAATCCCCAGCAAGAACCCGAAATCGCCCACGCGGTTGACGACGAACGCCTTGATCGCGGCGGCATTGGCCGAAGGTTTACGGTAGTAAAAGCCGATCAGCAGGTAAGAGGCAACGCCCACGCCTTCCCAGCCAAAGAACATCTGCAGCAGGTTATCCGCCGTCACCAGCATCAGCATCGCAAAGGTGAAAAAGGACAGATAGGCGAAAAAGCGCGGCTTATAGTTCTCATGCTCTTTCCACTGCGGATCATGATCCATGTAGCCAAAGGAATAGAGATGCACGAGCGCGGACACCGTGGTGATCACCACCAGCATGATCGCGGTCAAACGGTCCAGTCGGATCGCCCAATCTGTGCTCAGCGTGCCGCTTTCAACCCAGCGCATAATCTCGATCTGCTGGGTCACACCGTCAAATGTCAGGAAGATGATCCATGACAGCAGCGCGGCCAGAAACAGCAGGCCGGTGGTTACCCACATCGCCGCCGTCTCGCCAATGATCCGCCAGCCGAACCCCGCAATCAATGCCCCGATCAGGGGCGCGAACAGAATGATCGTTGCCATGATCGTCTTAGCCTCTCATCACATTGGCATCTTCCACCGCGATCGTGCCACGGTTGCGGAAGAAGCACACAAGGATCGCAAGCCCGATCGCGGCCTCGGCTGCGGCCACGGTCAGCACGAAGAGGGTAAAAACCTGCCCGACCAGATCACCCAGAAAGCTGGAAAAGGCGACAAGGTTGATATTCACCGCCAGCAGCATCAATTCGATCGACATCAGCAGGATGATCACGTTCTTGCGGTTCAGAAATAGACCGAAGATCCCTATGACGAACAGCGCCGCTGCCACCGTCAGATAATGTTCCAAGCCAATCATGTCGTCCCTCGGTTCTTCATGTGGCCGGGCCTTGCACCCGGCGTGTTTTGATCTGCCCCTGGCGGGCGGTCGCGGCGGGCCCCTTAAAGGCCCTGCCCCGGTTTCACGTCTTTGAGTTCCATCGCCTTGGCCGGATCGCGCCACATCTGCGCCAGCACATCCTGCCGTTTGACATCCTTGCGGTGCCGCAGGGTCAGCACAATGGCCCCGATCATCGCCACCAACAGGATCAGGCCGGACAGTTGGAACAGCAGGAAATACTTGTCATAGAGCAGCAGGCCCAAAGCGGCGGTATTGGTCACATCCGTGGGTGTCACCGCATCGCGCGCGGCCATTGCCCCGTCCGACATCTGCCAGACACCAAAGGCCAGCGACAGTTGCATCAGCAAGACGACGCCAATCAGCAGCGCCAGCGGCATGTAACGTGCCATTTCCGCCTTGAGCTGTGCGAAATCCACATCCAGCATCATCACGACGAACAAAAACAGCACCGCCACCGCGCCGACATAGACAATGACCAGCAGCATCGCCACGAATTCAGCGCCCAACAGCACAAACAGCCCCGCCGCTGACAGAAAGGTCAGGATCAGCCACAGCACCGAATGCACCGGATTGCGGCTGATCACCGTGAACAGCCCCCCCGCCAACGCGGAAATGGCGAAAAGATAGAAGGAAAATGCAACGATTGTCATGACTGGTCTTCCTCCGTCTCGTCCATCACCTGGCTTGCCAGTTCCATCGCGCGTGTCATCGACGGGATCCCGGCAAAAAAAGACATCTGCGCGATTGTTTCGGCAATTTCATCTCTGGTGGCCCCGGCAGCCAGCGCGTGGCGCACGGTTTGGCGCAGGGCCGTATCACTTTGCGCGCCCTGCATGGTCAGGCCAGCCAGCGTGAGCAGCAGCCGCGTCTTGGCATCCAGCCCGTCCTTGCTGATCCCCTTGCCAAACCACAATTCCATCGCTTCCTTGGGCATGGTCGGCCACATTTTCTCGAACCCTTTGGGATCGAAAGAGGACATGGCGGGGTTCATGGCTTTCACCAGTTCCTGCGCCTGCGCCATCATCTGCTCGAAAGGTGTTTTTCCATCAGTCATCTGTAGGGTGCATCCAATTCGAGGTTGCGGGCAATCTCGGCCTCCCAGCGGTCCCCGTTCTCAAGCAGTTTTGCCTTGTCATAAAACAGCTCTTCGCGGGTTTCTGTCGAGAATTCGAAATTCGGCCCCTCGACAATGGCATCCACCGGGCACGCCTCCTGGCAGAAGCCGCAATAGATGCATTTGGTCATGTCGATGTCATATCGCGTGGTGCGGCGGCTGCCATCCTCGCGCGGTTCTGCGTCAATCGTGATCGCCTGCGCAGGGCACACCGCCTCGCAGAGTTTGCACGCGATGCAGCGTTCCTCGCCATTGGGATAGCGGCGCAGTGCGTGTTCGCCGCGAAAACGCGGGGACAGCGGGCCTTTTTCATGCGGATAGTTCAGCGTGGCCTTGGGCGCGAAAAAGTATTTGAACCCAAGCCGGAAGCCCTTGATGAAGTCCGACAGCAGGAAATATCCAACAGCGCGACCATAATCAATCTGTGCCATATCAGCCCCCAATCGCCCAGCGGGCATAGGCCCCGCCGAACAGTTCGAATTTCGCAAGAAACGCCACAATGACGACCCAGCCCAGCGACATTGGCAGGAACACTTTCCAGCCGATCCGCATCAACTGGTCGTAGCGGTAGCGCGGTGTGATCGCCTTGACCATGGCGAACAGGAAGAAGAAGAACGCCATCTTGCCAACCATCCACAGCGGTCCGTCCGGCAATCCGGGGATCGGCGACAGCCAGCCGCCAAAGAACAGCAGGCTCATCAGCGCGCACATCAGGAAGATGGCGATATACTCGCCCGCCATGAACAGCAGGAACGGGGTGGAGGAATATTCAACCTGATAGCCCGCCACCAATTCGGATTCGGCTTCCGGCAGGTCGAATGGCGGGCGGTTCGTTTCGGCCAGCGCCGAGATGAAGAACAAAAACACCATCGGGAAATGCGGCAGCCAGTACCAGCTGAAGAAGCCGTAATCGCCATCCTGTGCGCGCACGATATCGCTGAAGTTCAAAGACCCGGTCGAGATGATCACCCCGATGATGATCAGGCCGATCGACACCTCATAGGAAATCATCTGCGCGGCCGAGCGCAGAGAGCCAAGAAACGGGTATTTGGAGTTGGACGCCCAGCCCCCCATGATCACGCCATACACCTCCAGCGAGGAGACCGCGAACACATACAGAACCGCCACGTTGATATCCGACAGCACCCAGCCTTCGTTGAACGGGATCACCGCCCAAGCGATCATGGCCAGCACGAAACTGGTCAGCGGGGCCAGCATGAACACGGTCTTGTCTGATCCGGCAGGAATCACCACTTCCTTGACCACGTATTTCAGCGCATCCGCCACGGTTTGCAGCAGGCCAAAGACGCCCACCACATTGGGGCCGCGCCGCATTTGCACCGCCGCCCAGATCTTGCGGTCGCCATAGACCAGAAACAGCAGGCTGATCATCACGAAACCAACAACCGCCAGCGATTGTGCCACCAGAAGAACAGCGATCCCCAGAGGGGTTGTAAAGAAGTCAGCCATTGGTCCTCACACCGTCGGTATTCCGTTTTCCGCGCACTGCGCCACGACAACTTCTGCGTCGATCGTCCGCAATCCACGGGGCAGCTGAGCCGAGATGGTGTAAACCGCATCCCCGCGCCAAAGGCCACCCTGTTCCGTCACATTTGTCCGCAAATGGCGGGCAAAACCGTAATCGCGGATCAATGCATATTGTGCTGCGGCACATTCGGCATATCCGCTGACATCGTCACCCGTTCTGGCACCGCGCATCGCCACGCGGAAATTGACCAGATCGCCATCCATCAGCCGCGTCTCCACCCCTTCATAGACCGGAGCAAAATGCGCCATGTCCGGCGCGGCATCGCTGCATCCGGCCACCGCACCTGCACCCGCTAAGGCAAGGCTGACTATGATCGCGGCTTTGCGCATCACTCTGCCGCCAGCGCCTTTTGACCGCGCGCCTTGGCCCCGGCGCTGAGTTCGGCCATCAGCTGGCTGGCCCGCGCAATCGGGTTGGTCAGGTAGAAATCGCTGATCGCGTTGCGGAAATCAGCCTTGCCCAGATCTGCGGCGGGCAGCGCTTCCCAGCCATTATCGGCCACCTGATCCACATCGCCCAGATGCGGATGCGCCGCAACCAAGGCCCCGCGCAACTGTGCCAGACTGTCAAAGGGCAGCGTCGCACCCAGTTCAGCCGACAATGCCCGCAGGATCGCCCAGTTTTCCTTGGCCTCACCCGGTGCGAACCCGGCGCGCTGCGCCAGTTGCGGGCGGCCTTCGGTATTGACGAACAGGCCGTTTTCTTCGGTATAGGCGGCCCCCGGCAGGATGATATCGGCACGATGCGCGCCACGGTCGCCGTGGCTGCCCTGATAGATCACAAAGGCACCCGGCGCGATCTCAACCTCATCGGCACCAAGGTTATAGATCACCTCGGCCCCGTCGATGGCGGCTGTCATGCCGCCTTGTGTGACCGCGCCCACATCCATGGCCCCCACGCGGGCGGCGGCGCTATGCAGCACCAGCATCCGGCCTGACAATGCCATGCAGGCGGCCAGAACCGCCGCGCCATCGGCCTCCCGCAGCGCGCCTTGGCCCACAATCACAATGGTGCCTTCGGGGGCCTTGGCCGCGGCCAAGGCTGCACGATCCGTGCCCAGATGCGTATAGGGATAGGTCAGATCAACCGCTTCGCCCACCAGCGCCACATTGGCCCCGCGTGTCCACGCCTTGCGGATGCGTGCATTCAGCACCGGCGCCTCATCACGCGGGTTGGACCCGACGATCAGGATGTCCGAGGCGCTATCCAGATCCTCAATCGTGACATTGCCGATATAGGCCGAACGGTTGCCGATGGGCAGACGCGCGCCATCGGTGCGGCATTCCACGGCACCGCCCTGCCCCTCGATCAGGGTTTTCAGGGCAAATACCGCCTCAACCGGGGCCAGATCACCAACCAGACCGGCCAGTTTCTTGCCCTGCATCGCGGCTGCCGCCGCTTTCAGCGCCTCATCCCAGCCCGCGCGGCGCAGCTTGCCATTCTCGCGGATATAGGGCGTATCGAGACGCTGGCGGCGCAACCCGTCCCAGACAAAGCGCGTCTTGTCGCTGATCCATTCCTCGTTCACGCCATCATGGTTGCGCGGCAAAAAGCGCATCACTTCGCGCCCCTTGGTATCCACACGGATATTGGACCCCAGCGCATCCATCACATCGATGCTTTCGGTCTTGGTCAATTCCCACGGACGCGCGGTAAAGGCATAGGGTTTGCTGACCAGCGCGCCCACCGGGCACAGATCAATGATATTGCCCTGCAGGTTACTATCCAATGTCTCACCCAGATAGGAGGTGATCTCGCTATCCTCGCCGCGGCCGGTCTGGCCCATCTGCGCGATGCCCGCCACCTCGGTGGTGAAGCGCACGCAGCGGGTGCAGGAAATGCAGCGCGTCATATGGGTTTCAACCAGCGGGCCAAGGTCCAGATCCTCGGCCGCGCGCTTGGGTTCGCGGTAGCGGCTGAAATCAACACCATAAGCCATCGCCTGATCCTGCAGGTCGCATTCGCCGCCCTGATCGCAGATCGGGCAATCCAGCGGATGGTTGATCAGCAAAAATTCCATCACCCCTTCGCGGGCTTTCTTGACCATGGGGCTGTTGGTCTTGACCACGGGCAACTGCCCCTCGGGGCCGGGGCGCAGATCCTTGACCTGCATCGCGCAGGACGCGGCGGGTTTGGGCGGGCCGCCCACAACCTCGACCAGACACATCCGGCAATTGCCCGCGATGGTCAGACGCTCATGATAGCAAAAGCGCGGCACTTCGACGCCCGCAATCTCGCAGGCCTGAATCAGCGTCAGCGCGCCTTCGACTTCGACTTCTTTTCCGTCGATGATGATCTTGCGTAGGTCAGCCATGGGTTCTCACTTCATTCTCAGGAAGGCGCCGATCTGGCTGCTCTTCGCGATTTCCGCCTGACCCAGCTTGCACAGGTCGGCGTTGTTGTCCGGGTCCAGTCCACGGGCGCGCAAATAGGCCTCACCGCGGGCGCGCATCCGGTCTTTTTCAGCCTTGCTATCAACATAGGCCCTGATCTCGGCGGTTGAATACCCAAGCTCGCGCGCGTCGGAGCGCAGCGACCACAGATAGTTCAGCCCGCGCATCGTGCGTGGATCAATGCTGTCGCAACGGTCCGAGATTTCGATGGCGATCGCCACCCAGAGCATCCGGTCATCGATCTGCGGCACATCCCGCAACGGCGGCTTGCCCGCCGCCGCCACAGGCAGCGCCAACATCAGCGCCACACATCCGGCCAAAAAGCTGTATCGCCCTGCCCTGATCATGCTGCGCAACGCCCCGTCAAAACCAGCGTGTCCCCGTCAAAGACCAATGCGGCATCCGGGCTGTCCGGTCCGATCTGCCAGAGCGCCGCCGAATTGCCGAAATAATCGATGCAATGTTTCGTGGCCTCATAGCGGCCCGCCTCGCGCGCGCCTGTCAGCGACCTGCCGGCCTGCTGCACACGCACGACAAAATCAGCCGGAGCCGCACGATCAAACGCGACAGAGGCGCGGAAAACCTGACCGTCAAACGCCTGCCGGGTGTTGCCGGTCAAGCTGTCCGTCACATTCGAGACAACACCGCAGCCTGCCAGCGCAACCATCGCGCCCATTGCCAGTATCCTGATC
Source organism: Rhodobacterales bacterium (assembly GCA_047921315.1). Classification (GTDB taxonomy): domain Bacteria; phylum Pseudomonadota; class Alphaproteobacteria; order Rhodobacterales; family Rhodobacteraceae; genus Seohaeicola. The sequence goes on from JBLRWJ010000092.1 coordinate 9,011, forward strand.
AGCCCATTGCCGCGCATCAAGGTCACTCTGCTGCCACGGCGCTGACGCGCCCGGTCCGTTTATGCTTGATCCGGTCCTCGATCTCGTCGCGGAAATGCCGGATCAGGCCCTGAATAGGCCATGCCGCCGCATCGCCAAGCGCACAGATCGTGTGCCCTTCGACCTGTTTGGTGACATCCAGCAACATGTCGATCTCCTCGACCTCGGCCTCACCCTTCACCAGACGGTCCATGACGCGCATCATCCAGCCGGTGCCCTCGCGGCATGGCGTGCACTGGCCGCAGCTTTCATGCTTGTAAAACTTGGACAAACGCCAGATCGCCTTGATCACATCGGTGGAATTGTCCATCACGATCACCGCCGCCGTGCCCAGACCGGAGCGTTGTTCGCGCAAATAGTCGAAATCCATGATCGCATCGCGCATATCGGCCCCCGGAATCATCGGCACCGATGACCCGCCCGGAATAACCGCCTTGAGGTTGTCCCAGCCGCCGCGAATGCCGCCGCAATGCGTCTCGATCAGCTCTTCAAAACTGATCGACATCGCCTCTTCGACAACGCAGGGGTTATTCACATGCCCCGAGATGGCAAACAGTTTAGTGCCCGCATTATTGGGGCGGCCAAAGCCTGCAAACCATTCCGGCCCGCGCCGCAGGATCGTAGGCACCACCGCGATGGATTCCACGTTGTTCACCGTTGTGGGGCAGCCATAAAGCCCAGCCCCCGCCGGAAATGGCGGCTTCATCCGCGGCATGCCCTTCTTGCCCTCAAGGCTTTCCAGCAGCGCGGTTTCCTCGCCGCAGATATAGGCCCCCGCGCCGTGATGCAGGTAAATGTCAAAATCCCAACCCGATTTGCAGGCATTCCTGCCGACCAGACCGGCCTCATAAGCCTCGTCAATCGCGGCCTGCAGCGCCTCTTTCTCGCGGATATATTCGCCGCGGATATAGATATAGCAGGCATGCGCATTCATCGCGAAGGATGCGATCAGGCAACCCTCGATCAGGGTATGCGGATCATGGCGCATGATCTCACGGTCTTTGCAGGTGCCGGGTTCGGATTCATCGGCATTGACCACCAGATAGGCCGGGCGGCCATCGCTTTCCTTGGGCATGAAGGACCATTTCAACCCGGTGGGAAAGCCCGCGCCACCGCGTCCGCGCAGGCCGGACGCTTTCATCTGGGCGATGATCCAGTCACGGCCATTCTTGAGAATGCCCGCCGTCCCATCCCAATGACCCCGCGCCATGGCCCCTTTCAGCGTGCGGTCATGCATGCCGTAGAGGTTGGTAAAAATGCGGTCCTGATCCTTGAGCATCACGCCTATCCCTTGTCACTCTGGCGTAACTGCCAGATTTGGTAAATCATCCAGATGGCCCAGACGAACCCGGCCAAGGCCACCAGATCGAACAGGGCGCGGGTCCGTTGGGTCAGGCCAAGATAGCCCCCCATCAGGGTTGCCAGAATCCAGAACACGGCTGTGACCACAATGACGATTGCCGCCATGCGCCCCTTGCGTGCCAATTCTGTATCCCGTTCCCGTGTCATTGCCTGTTCCGCTTATCCTGTTTCACGCCTTAGTAGACGTCACCCTTATCGACCCGCTTGGAAAAATCGGTTTCGCCGCCGCTGGCCAGAACCTTTGCCTGATCCACCCATGCATCGCGGCTGGCGCGCCCTTTGAAACCTGTCAGGTTTTCGTCAACCCATGCTATTTGCGCATCAGACCAGCCAGCAATCTGGTCAAAATGGAAGAACCCCATGCTATGCAGGGTTTTTTCCAGCTTCGGCCCCACACCTTTGATCTGTTTCAGATCATCCGCCTTGCC